>CAVAJA010000080.1:0-5547 GCA_963588615.1 Lachnospiraceae bacterium
CCTTTTCATTGGCGAAGGCCGTGCCTGCAGGAATCACCTCATCCAGAGCGTAGTCCTTTCCCGGCTTCAGGACATAGTAGGTGCAGTTGCACGTGATTTCCGTGGGACCGTACAAATTAACATACATTGCATCCGGCAGATATTTCTGCCAGATCCTCAGCTGCTTAATCGGCATTACCTCTCCGGAGAAGCCCACTGCCCGCACCGTATGCGGTGTTCTGTAATCCAGCGCATTCATAATGGAAACAAAACACATGGCACTGACTGCCCAGATGAGAATCGTTGCCTTTTTCTCACACAGATAATCCATCAGCATCGTCGGGCTGCTGAAATATTCTCTCGGAATGATCTGTACCTTTGCACCCGTGTACAGACCGCTGTAAATATCCTTCACGGAAACGTCAAAATCAAAAGGTGCCTGATTGCCCAGAACATCCTGCTCAGTAATGTGAAACAGCCCGGTAAACGGAGCCATAAACTCAATCACGCTGCGATGGCTTACGGCAACCCCCTTGGGAGTTCCCGTGGATCCGCTCGTGAAATTCACATAGAGCGGTGCCGCATCTGTCATACAACTGCGAATCTTCTCCGAAAGGATTCTGTCCGCCTCAGCTGCCGCACCGTCCTGCAACCTCTTCTCTGCTTCTTTCAGCAGCTCTTCCAGAGTCCACCTTCTGCCGCTGCAGATCAATATTCCGGCTCTCTCCTCATTGGCAGCATCCGTAATGAGCACTGCAGGGTCCAGAACATCCAGTACCTTCTGGGCCCTGCTTATCGGCTGCCGTACATCGATAAAACTGTAGAATCCTCCTGCATAGACCGCTCCAAACATGGCCACCACTGCATCTACGGATTTCTCCAGATAAAAAGCCGCCGGCGCCTCCAATGCCATATCCCGTGCCAGAATCGCTCCGACAGCCCGCGCTTTTCTTACCAGTTCCCGGAAAGTAATTTCTTTCTTCGGATCGCCGAAGGCCGGTCTGTCCGGAAAACGTTCTGCAGATTGTTCCAGCAATTCCAATACGTTGGTGATATATCCTGTCATATTGCTCCTTTTCTGCCATTTACAAGTCCGCTGCAAAATCTCGACTACTATATTAAGGGAGATTTCACTTTGTGCATAGGCTTGAATTGACGCATGCAGAATTTTTGAGATCACAATACTCTCCACAGCAGCGTAAGAACGCTCTGACGAAAAGGTTTGTACTGCAGCTTTTGACAGCTGCAAGGAATTCTTGTTATGCTTGGGAAATCCGCATATTCACATGCGGCAGCTTCGGCACGAAAGGAGATCTTATGCGTTTTGTCATTCAAAGGGTGCAGCATGCATCCGTAACAGTAGATCAGCAGGTGGTAGGGAAAATTGGAAAAGGATTTCTGGTTCTGATCGGGATCGAGGATTCTGACACACGGGAACTGGCGGACCGAATGGTCAATAAATTAATCGGTCTGCGTATTTTTGAAGATGAAAACGGCAAAACCAACTGCAATCTGGCGTCTGTAAACGGTGAACTGCTCCTGATCTCCCAGTTCACCCTTTATGCAGACTGCCATCACGGCAATCGCCCCTCTTTTATCCGCGCCGGAAAGCCGGACATGGCCAATCAGCTCTACGAATACATCATTGAGACATGCCAAAAGAAAGCGGCGGTTGTAGAGCACGGTATCTTTGGTGCCGATATGAAGGTAGATCTGCTCAATGACGGCCCCTTCACCATCCTGCTGGATTCCGATGAAATCTTCCGGCCGACGGTATAACCATTGGTTATCAACCGGCGATTTAAATCTGTACAGCGAAAAGGGCATCCATCATCTTGTTCATGATCGATGCCCTCTCAGTGAATGAAGCGATTGATCTGCATTCCGCAGCCTCCTTCCTTTTGCTGTATTCAATTGTATGCTTTCAATTTACGATCTTACGGCCTATTCTTCTGACTATTCGTATCCCATTGGACCATACCTGCTAAGTGGTGATCTCCGCCTCTCTCCTGCGCTGTCATCTCTTTATCGGTCGAAACTTCGAATCACGCTTACCGCCTCCGTCTCGAATCTGTTCGATTTCAAATCATCCCAAATCAAATGACTTTAAATTAAACAATTCCGAACTTTGAACTACTCAGTATATCTTAGTACATCGGACTATCCTCTCTCGTAAATCTTCGTCAGCTCTTTTCCTTCGGTTCTATTATGGTTCTGTGGACCTTACCTATGCCTTCGGACCGCCCTCCCTTCAGATTATTTTGTTTTGCTCTTGTTTCTCTTGTTTTCCTTTGTTGATTGTATCTTACCCCTTCGCCGATAAGTTGTCAATCATTTTCTCTGGTCATTTTAAATTATCTGTAAATTCACAATTTACCTTATTTTTCGGTGAATATTTTACATTTCGGTCTGTGCTTTCGTCCCTTTTCCTCCCGACAT
Source organism: Lachnospiraceae bacterium (assembly GCA_963588615.1). Classification (GTDB taxonomy): domain Bacteria; phylum Bacillota; class Clostridia; order Lachnospirales; family Lachnospiraceae; genus CAG-791. Next base: position 2,419 of record CAVAJA010000080.1, read on the forward strand.
ACCCTCTCCTTCTCACATCATCGGATCACAATCCGATATAATAGGATCTGTCACCTTAAAAATTTCGGACATCACCTTTTTTACTCGGAGGTTTGCCATGGCACTGCTGCATAACATCACGCAAAAGTCTGCACCCATTTTCCTTCTGATCATCGGCCTTTTCGGCACGTCTCTTTCCGGCTGCGGGCAGACGCCGTCCTTCCCTTCTGGCAGTGCGGCAGATGATTCCGAGACGGTTCGAGAGACCGGCAGCATGGATCAGACCTCCAAAAAGGATTCCTCCGAGGATACTGCCATCCTCAAAGATACATCGGAGGATTCCGCCGACACCACGCCGTCGGCGGACGACAATGCTGACGGCCTTGCGGAGGATTCCGCCGAATCTCTTTCGGTTCCCGAAGGACAATATCTCAGTGAACTGACCGGACTCCCCATCGACCTTGATCTCCAAAATCAACGTCCCATCGCAGTCATGATTGACAATGAGAGTAAGGCGCTCCCTCACTATGGCACGGCAGATGCAGATATCGTATATGAGATGATGAACAGCACCGCCAATGATCGGATCACACGTCTGATGTGCATCTACAAGGACTGGCAGGATTTATCGAAGATCGGCAGCATTCGCAGTGTCCGTCCCACCAACATTCTGATTGCCCAAGAGTATGATGCCGTCATCTGCCACGACGGTGGTCCATATTACATCAACGATTATTTTTCCCGGTATCCCTATCACTTCTCCGGAACCTTTTCCCGTGTCAACAACGGGAAGGCGAGAGAATTCACCGAGTATATTCTCTCCGGTGATCTGAAGAGGAACTTTGCAGACAGCGGGTATTCCGCCGAATATGATGAAGATTCCAACGCCGCAGACGGGCACTTCCGCTTTGCAGCGTACGGAACGATCGTGAATCTGGATGACTACGATGCTGACGGCATTCGAAACGCCGACACCATTGAGCTGCCTTTTTATCACAATCAGTCCAGGCTCTTATACAACACCGAAACCGGCACCTACGACTATTACGAATACGGTGAGCAGCATCTGGATGCTGACACAGGCGCCCCTCTCACCTTTGAAAATGTACTGCTGCAGGACTGCTCCTTCCATCAGTACGACGACAACGGCTACCTGATCTACAACTGCATTGATAAATTTCAGTTCGCCTACTATTGCACGGAGGGCAAAAATATCTCGGTTCTGTGGACCAAGGAAAGTGAGAGCGGCATCACCCGTTTCTACGATGCAAACGGAAATGAGCTCACCATCAATCCCGGCAAGACCTACATCGGAATCATCCCGGATGACAGCTGGGATGAAGTCAGGATTTATTGAGGCGGTGCCTCCGGTCCCCCGCTCCTTGTCAGCGCATTTTTGTCCCCCGTGTTCCCGCCCCGCCTGCCTTTCCGCGATTCAGAACGTCCCGTTCCACAGAAGACAGGCCATGATTCCCGCAGACAGCGCAGGTCCCATAGGGATCTTGCGCCTCTTCCCTGCGCAGCACAGAATCAGCACCAAAATACAGGAAAGGAACAGGCACAGAATTCCCCCTGAAATTCCGAGATACAGACCTGCTGCAAAAATCAGCTTCCTATCTCCTCCTCCCAGTGCTTTCCTTCCTGTAACTTTTGTGAGAATTCCTGAAATGAGGGATACCATCCCGAAAAGCAGGGCGGCCTCCAGAATTCTCCAGAGAAGAGCGAAAGCGGCCCACGCAGCCGTCCCTGCCTTTCCGGCAAGGAACACACCCGTCGGACCATCCGTAAGAACAATCGATGCTGCCGCATCCGCTCCTCCGATGATTCCCAGCGCAGCAGCTGATACGGTGCTCTCTGCACCGCTGTAGATCCCGGCAAGTCCCATCTCAATCAAGGGATAGGTCACTGCGTACACCAGAATCAGAGCCAGCACCAGATGGTTCGGAATGCGGTACTCCTTCCAGTCGCGCAGGGAAATGGCAAGAAGGATTCCCATCACCGCCAGGAGACGAATCGACACAACAGACAGACCATACGGCAGGATACCGCCGGCCATCACGCCCGCAAGAACCCCCACTGCCGCATCCTTGGGATAATGAACACCGCCCAGCACACGGCAGACGGCAATGGCCGCAGCAAGAAACAGGCACACTGCCCCGAGCGGAATGCTCTCCTGCAGCGCACACATGGCGATTACTGCCGCAGAAAAAGCGTGGCGGCTCGGCATCGAACAGCCGATACCCTCCCTGTGAATCAGAGGCTCTATGTCCCATTCCTCATACGGTCTCTTCCAGTTTTCCTTCTTTCTCACCACACTGAGCAGAATAAAACCAATTCCCGGAATCAAAATATAGGGCAGCACCCTCTGCGCTGCGAGCGCAAACGCAAGTCCCCGCTGCGTTCTTCCCAGCATCTGACGACTTTGAAGGAATACTGCTGCCAGGAATACGGGATAAAAAATTTCCATTGCAAGGCGCAGGATCTTATCCGCAAGGCGCAGTACCTGCGGTCCCTGCTGTGTGCTTCGCAGCCTTTTCGTGATGTGCTCATAGAACTCCCGATAATTCCCCGTCATGCAGGTTTTCCTTTCTTCTGTTCCTGTTTGTTCTGACACTGCCCATCGTCCTGAAGATCCTCCGGCGTAATCTGCTGCATCTGTTCAACCGTCGGCTTTTCCAGCAGCGCAATCCGTCTCGCCTGATTGGTGATGATGGTTTCGAACAGGTTTCTCACTGCCCTGGCATTGGCGAAATTCTCCGGTGTCTCAGATTTCTGCTGCAGAATCATCGTCCTGACCTGTTCCCTTGTCTCCGGATCCGGCACATACTGGTACTTCGCGCAGTCCAGATCAAAGATCTGCATCAGTTCATCCTCCGTATAATCCGGGAATTCGATAAATTTATTGAAGCGGCTCTTCAGACCCGGATTGGACTGAATAAAGGTCTCCATGGGACCCGTATATCCTGCCGCAATAACGACGAAATCCTCCCTGTGATCCTCCATTGCCTTCAGCAGCGTATCGATGGCCTCCTGGCCGAAATCTGTGCCGGTGTCACTGTTTCTTGCAAGAGAATACGCTTCATCGATGAACAGGACTCCGCCCATCGCCTCCTCGATCTTCTTTTGTGTCTTAACAGCTGTCTGACCCAC
>CAVAJA010000081.1:0-2867 GCA_963588615.1 Lachnospiraceae bacterium
CATCAAGCTGCAGATGCTGAACATTTTAAGAGGTTCCGGGCTGGCCAAAGAGTACCTGGAAAAGCCGTTTCCACAGATGTCCATGGAGGAGTACACCGATCTGATTGCAGACTGCCTGCAGCTTTTGCCGGAGGAAACCGTAATCCACCGCATGACGGGAGACGGTCCGCGGCAGCTTTTGATCTCACCCATGTGGGCTGCAGACAAGAAGAGAGTCCTGAATATGCTGAATCACAAGATTGCGGCAGTCAGGAGAGAGCAAAGAGGGAACAACGAGGAGACGACGTCCTGCTATTCATAGAGAAATCCGGCCTCTTTGAGTTCGTCCTTGGTGCGGCGGAGTGCATCTGTGTCAGGATATTCAATGGTATGAATGTGAATGCCGTCCGTGAGCTGACAAAGAGAATGTGCCCCGGCTTTTGCGGTTTTCTGAAGGAAGCATTTCACGTCGTAACGGCTGGCTATATTGAGAAGTCCGGTAAGCTGTCCGTAGACCGGATGCTCCACAATCACATCGATGACGCGGCAGCCGTTATCCACAATGATGTTGAGTTCGCGCTCCGTGTCGGCATCGGAATGCTGACACACAACCTGACTGCGCAGGTGAGGGAGGACGGCCGCAGGCTTCTGGAGGACGTAGCCGCGCGGAGTGGCATCGATGCCGATGCCTCCTGCTCGAAGCAGTGCCACATCCCCCACGATAATCTGCCGACTGACGCCGAGCCTTCCTGCAAGAGATGCAGCGCTGACAGGAGCCGAGGCATCCGTCAAAATCTCAAGAATTCTGTTCTTTCTGTTATTGGAATCCATCAAATCACTCCCGGAGGAGAATATTTTTACTCCAGCTTTAAATCTCCATCCTTAATCCAGCCCAGCTTTCTTTCAACGCGGCAGAAAAGGCAGGAAAGAACAGCAGGCAGAATAAAGCTTATCAGCAGCAGTCCTGCAATGTCAAACGCGGTAATGGATGTCTTCGTGCCGGCGGCGATATCATTGATCCAGCCGGTATATACTCCGATCTGCCCCACGAAGCCGCAGGTACCCATGCCGGAGGAAACGGCAGTTCCGTCCATGGTGAGTCGGAATACGCAGGTGGCGATAGGACCTGTGATGGCAGAAGTAAGAGTGGGGGCAATCCATATTCTGGGGTTTTTAACAATGTTTGGCATCTGCAGCATGGAAGTACCAATGCCCTGGCTGATGAGGCCTCCTACCCCATTTTCCTTGTAGGACATCGCAGCAAAGCCGATCATCTGCGCACAGCAGCCTGCCACAGCGGCCCCGCCCGCAAGACCGGTGAGGGAAAGGGCCGCACAAATTGCTGCGGATGAGATGGGGAGAGTCAGAGCCACTCCGACGGCAACCGACACAACGATGCCCATCAGGAACGGCTGGAGCTCCGTTGCCCACATGACAAGGGAACCAAACGCGGATGCAGCAGAACCGATCGGAGCGGCAATCAGAGAAGCCAGACCGATGCCGACCAAAATGGTGACAATCGGAGTTACCAGAATATCAATTCTGGTTTCTTTTGACACTGCCTTGCCGAACTCGGAAGCTACAATGGCGACAACCAGGACAGCGAGCGGTCCGCCGGCGCCGCCTAAGACATTGGTGGCATAACCTACCGGTATCAAGGAAAAGAGGACAAGAGGGGGAGCCATAAGGGCATATCCGATTGCGGCAGCCATTGCGGGACCGACCATGGCGGAAGCGAGACCGCCTACAGTGAGCTCAGAACCATTCACTGCTGCTACGGAAGCCGTGAGAAATCCTATGTGAAACTGAGTGCCGAGCGTGTTGAGAATGGTGCCGATAAGAAGCGTGCAGAAGAGTCCCTGCGCCATTGCACCAAGGGCATCGATACCGTACCTTTTCATGGAAAAAATGATATTTTTTCTTTCAAGAAATTTGCGGAAATTGTTCATAGCCGTCCACCTCATGGAGAGTATTATCATGTAGTGCGTTGATATGTGTCATGACACATGTGAAAACAGCTGTAATTATACATAGATGAGGCGTCGTGTCAAGAAGCCGCAGGAGAGACTGCGGCAGACTTGGAAAGTTTGAGAAGGGGCAGTACAGACATCGGTGAGAGGAAGAGAAGCTGGGACAGTGTATCCGGAGTCTCATTCACATACAGCGAGGCAGTAGCCGTCTTCAGGAGGTGTCATCTCCTGAAAATGTCTGCCGCCGATACTCTGATCGGAGAAGTTGACGAACTGATGATCCAGTCCGTAGGTGAGCCCCTGTCCGATACATTTAAGATAGGCCTCCTGAATGGTCCAGATTCGGAAAAAAGTGCGGAGCTGTTCCTCTCCCTGGAAGGATAGAACCAGCGCGGCATCCTGGGGATGATAGAATCTCCCTGCAAGCGTTTCCACGCCGGATGCGATGACGGTGATCTGCTGCAGATCAACACCGACGGGGTGTTCACAGGAGGCAGCAAGTGCCAGATAGTCCCCTGAGTCGGAAAAATTATAATGAAAGGATGGATAGTCCGGCAGATAGGGTTTTCCCTTGGGAGTGCGCAGAACGGTCAGCGGAGCGGATGGGATGTCAAAACTGGCCGCCTGCAGAGCTCTTCGCAGCATGATGGGCTGCAGGCGGTGAATGGTGTCCTTATCCTTTTCGCCGGGAAGCTGGATGGATTTAAAATGATGGAAGACAAGATACATTATGGCAGCACAACCTCGCGAACAGCATTGGAATCATCGGAAACAACAGCATCAGGTGTCTGACGGATCGAGGGTCTCTTCCTGCTCCCGGCGGGGAATTTCGCGGAACCGGATGAGAACCTTCATGATGCGGTTGCGCCGGATTCCTTTTGCCTGCAGGATGGTTCCATCCTCTAATGTGACGGTTTC
>CAVAJA010000082.1:0-3718 GCA_963588615.1 Lachnospiraceae bacterium
GTGTAGGATACCGTCGGCTTTTCAAAATCCACATCTGTCTGTCTGCCGTCCGTTGCAACAGCATGGAGCGTTGCCTCCCAATTGGTGAGCAGTCCCGTGTAGGTTCCTGTCGCCGCCTGCGGATTGGTGAGCACCACCTGATAGGTCAGCTCCGCCCTTTCAAAATCAGAGACCTCCGTGTTGAACTTCCATTCAAAATATTCCTTCTCGCCGTTCTCCTCCGGATGATAAACCAGTTCATAGGGATAGCACCCTGCCTCGTTATCATAATCACCGAACCCGTAGTGATTCTCCTCTATCTTCGTGCATGCATAGGATGTATCACCGACCTTCATCGTAAGCTGATCCGCCTCGTTGACGAAATCAAAATTGTAATCATTTCCCTGATCGTCGGTACCAAATCCGATCACATCCTCAACAACTGAACCTTTATCCAAAAGATAAATGATATCCTTTGTGAGCCATTCGAAGCCTGTCCCGCAGCCATTTCCCAGGCTTCCGAGATAATCCATAAAGCTGGCGAACATCTTGTAATAATGAACCGGACAATAGGTATAGCAGCTCACTCCGCTGTCAACAATTTCCTGGAAAGCGACCGCAGACTGATACAGCGATTCCTCCACATTGATGACATAATCCGACACCGACATATCATCCGGCCTGGTATTTTCCACCGCGACCTCCTCGCCGGTCGTCGTCCGAATGTACTCCTGGTCGCAGTCCAACTCATAATTGAGGGCGCTGCGGCGCGTCTTTATGTCAGAAAGGAAATTCTCCCAATCCTCTGCGCTTCCGTCATTCTGAAAGCTTGCCGGGAAATTCCCGCCGAATTTTACCTCCCATTCAACCAGGTGTCCGCCCCAGCCGGCAGAGCGCGAATAATGAGTGGAGGGATCCTCGTTGTGCGTATAGATGTAGCTTACGCCGTCACTGATGACGATCATATGCTGTCTGGATGACGGTGTGCTGCTGGATTCCAGCATCTCCTTGGCCGCATACAATCCGGACGGCAGATTGGAGCCTTTGTAAATCATATCGGATTTTGCAGTTTCCACAGCCTCCTGGAATTCACTGTAGGCATCGGGATCATATTCCTGCAGTTCCCACGCTGTTGATGCGCATCCCCGGAAGAACACCACACCCACATTGAGCTTTGCCCCTGAACTCTCCTTGCAGGCGTCGTTCAGATCGTCCATCAGATCCCACATTTCCTGATAGACTTCCTTCGAACAATCCGACTCATCCAGAACGAAGACCACATCACTTTCGAGCACTTCCTCTGTGCTGGGAAGTGAGAGCGTCACCTCCGACGTATAGGTTCCATCGCTCTGCTTCTCCAGCTCTGAAGCTGCCTTCGAACGTGAAACGGTCCATCCGCTCTTCTGTGTGTTCTCTGATGTCTCCGTCCCTGTCTCTTCCGCTGCATAGCACGGAAGGACGGAGCCAACAACCATGGCAGCAGCCAGCAGAAAGCCGCAGATCCTCCTTCCAGGCTTTGTACTGCACAAACGCATTCTTACACCTCCTTTATCCTTGTTCCACAACCATATGCACAACACAACAGCACAGGAAAAAGCAGGTCGCCTTTTCCCATGCTGTCAAATGATCTCTATTTCATGCGCAGAATTGCTGACGCACAGTCTTACTTCTGCTCATGCAAGCTTTCTCTCTCGGCAGATTTCACGGCTGCTTGCCGATGTATGCCAGAATGCCGCCGTCCACGTACAGGATCAGACCATTGACGAAATCCGATGCCTTCGAGGCAAGGAAAACGGCCGGGCCTGCCAGGTCCTCCGGAACGCCCCAGCGTCCTGCCGGCGTCTTTGCAATGATAAACTGATCAAACGGATGTCTGCTGCCGTCCGGCTGAATCTCACGAAGAGGAGCCGTCTGCGAGGTTGCGATATAGCCGGGTCCGATGCCGTTGCACTGAATGTTGTACTCGCCATATTCAGATGCAATGTTCTTGGTCAGCATCTTCAGTCCTCCCTTTGCCGCTGCATAGGCAGAGACCGTCTCACGTCCCAGCTCGCTCATCATCGAGCAGATGTTGATGATCTTGCCGCCGCCCTGCTCGATCATATCCGGAATCACGGCCTTTGCACAGATGAAAGGTGCATTCAAATCCACATCCACCACATGGCGGAATTCATCTGCACTCATCTCTGTCATGGGGATTCTCTTGATGATGCCGGCGTTGTTGACCAGAATATTGATGTGGCCGACCTCCGCATTCACCTTCTCCACCAGCTCATTCACCGCCTTCTCGTCGGTGACATCGCACACATAGCCATGTGCCTTGACGCCGGCCTTTTCATAAGCTGCAAGTCCTCTCTCCAGAGAGCTCTGACTCGAGCTGTTGAAAACAATGTCTGCCCCCGCATTGGCCAGCGCAACCGCCATTGCCATTCCGATTCCGTGGGAAGCACCGGTCACCCATGCGACCTTTCCCTCCAGTGAAAACAAATCTTGTGTTGTACTCATGTGCTCGCTCCTTCTGTACTGCATCCCTTTGCATACAAACAGTGTCGAGACCGGATGACTGCCGATCCTGCTGTTCATTATACAGAGTTCCGCTTATTATCGCAATCGTTTGCATATGTGTCCGATCTCCGGCAGTTCCGTCAATGGCAGCGTCCGGTGCGAAATGTCCCATCGGGAATGGTTGCCGTCATCTGCTTTCTTCCTGTGTCTGCTCTGCAGCCTCAATGATCTTGAAGATCGCGGAATTTGAATACGTCACGCTCTCTGTATGGGCGAACAGAATTACGCCCGATGTCGGTGCGATGATCTCGGCCAGCCTCCCGGCATCCAGCGTGCTGTCGATCTGTGCCAGAAGCTGTCCTTTTTCCACCCGCTCCCCCGGCCGTACAAAGCTGTGAAAGAACCCCGCTCTCGGCGCACGAACCGTGGCAATCCCGTCATCCTCTACGATTCTGGATTTCACAGGCCGGTAGGTACTGCCGCAGGCATCCTCACCGAAATCTGTTTCCAGAACCAGACCTGTCTCCTTCATAAAGTGCAGAATCGCCGCTATCGCTTCCTGACTGCTCTTTGCGTTCACCGTCTCCGTATTGGTCGTATACAGGGAAAATGCCTCGGTCTCCCAGATCTGCCAGTTGTAATTCAGCGTCGTGGTATCAAAGGGCCGCGGCTCCCGCAGCATGATATAGGGCAGACCGAATTTCTCCGCCAGCTCCGGGTTCTCGAATCCCGTTTTCATCATTCGGACATGAGGCATAAAGGAGCCTTTCATGTAGAACGAGGCAAACTGAATTCCCATCTTGTAATCTTTAATTCCCTCAAAGATTCCGGCTGCGATCCGCTGCGTTGTTTCTCCCTGATCGTATCCCGGGAACATCCGATTGATATCCGTGTTGTCGATGGACCAGAATCGTTTTTTTATGTTCATAGAAGCCGGATTGGCACAGGGAATCACCAGAATCTCCTTCCCCTCTGCCAGTTTTCCGTTTTCCTCCAGCTTTCTTAAGCGGTCCACCAGATGAGCTGCCGTATAAAGCTGCTGGTACTCATTGCCGCGAAGACTCCCCACAACACAGAGTGCCTTCTCTCCGCTGCCGAAAGAAAAGCCTTCCACCTTGAAATCATCACGATACAAAGAATGGAAGGAATAGATGGTACGTTTCTCCATAACCGCATTCCCCCTACTGCCGCAGAATTCTGCCCATCAGTGAACCCACCTGCACCACAGGATATT
>CAVAJA010000083.1:0-3873 GCA_963588615.1 Lachnospiraceae bacterium
CCTCCTGGGGGATCCGGCAACGGCAATGTGGGGCGTTATTTTCATCAATGTATGGCAGGGAACGGCCATTCCGTTCGTCATCCTGCTGGCTGGGATCCAGAATGTGCCGACGGATCTCTATGAAGCAGCGAAAATCGACGGGGCGAACAGCAGGCAGCTGTTTACCCACATCACGATACCGTTTATGATTCCGACCATCAATGTAGCCTTCGTTATGGTTTTGAAGAGCGGTCTGACGGTATTCGACATCATTCAGGCGACCACAGCCGGCGGCCCGATGAGGACCACCGAATCTGCAGGGATTCTGATCTATCAGTTGGCATTCAATGACAACAAGGCCGGTCTGGCGTCGTCCTATGCAATCGTTCTGCTGATTGCGATCGGCTTGATTTCGGCAATCCAGATGAAGGTAAGTTCGAAATTGGAGGTGGGACAGTTATGACAACCAAAAAACTTCCGGTTAAGATTTTGACATATGCCTTTTTGATCATCGTAGCACTGGTGGTGCTGTTCCCAATTTATGTGACATTTGTAACTGCCTTCAAGACAACGGCGGAATCCACGCAGAATTTCTTCTCACTGCCGTCTTCCCTGTATATGGGCAACATTCAGGAAGTCATGAGTGACGAGCATTTCGGAGATTACGTCAGAAATTCGCTCCTGATCACCGGAGTATCCGTTGCGGTCATCGCGGTGATGATTCCGATGGTCTCCTATGCGATCGCAAGGGAAATGAAGAACCATAAATATTTCAACGTGATCTACGTGCTGATCCTGCTGTCGATGTTCGCGCCCTTCCAGGCACTGATGACTCCTCTGACACAGCTGTGCACCAAGCTTGGGGTGATGAACCAGGGCGGTCTGATCCTGATCTATCTGGCTTTCTCACTGGGACAAGGCGTGTTCCTCTTCACAAGCTACTACAATTCCATTCCACTGGAGCTGGAAGAGGCGGCAACGATTGACGGCTGCACCACGACACAGACCTTCTTCGGAATTGTGTTCCCGCTGGCAAAGCCGATGACAGTGACCATCATCATTCTGAATACCCTGTGGATCTGGAATGACTTCCTTCTGCCGCTGCTAATCCTGAACAAGTCAGCAGATATGTGGACGCTGCCGCTGTATCAGTACAACTTCAAGTCGGCGTATACCTTCGATTACAATCTGGCCTTTGCGTCCTTCCTGTTCTCAATTGTGCCGATGATCGTTCTGTACATCGTGCTGCAGCGCAACATCATTGAAGGACTGACTGCAGGCGCAGTGAAGACCTGATGAAATAACATTACAGCGATTCTGATATCAGTACCTCCGGCAGGACGGGCAGGTCTACCTGTCGTTTTGCCGGAATTTTTTGCAGGGCAAGGAGGTAAGGACAGATGATTCGTGAAATCAGAAGGATTCCTGTGACGGAGGACTCCTATCCTTTTCAGGCGGCGGCAAGGCGCTGCCGATTTGATGAAATCGGGTACGCGGAGGATGAATATTTCATGTCCGGTACGGCAAATGTGTACACCGAGATGAATCGTGATCACGAGGTCGGGGTACAGATTCCGGATGTGCCTTATACGACGCGGCTGTTGATACGGCGTCCAAAGGACACAGCAAGGTTCAGCGGGAACGTGGTGGTGGAGATCCTGAACTCCACGGCGATGCTGGACATTGACCGGATGTGGGTCAACCTGCGCAAATATCTGACGAGAAACGGCGACATCTACATCGGAATCACCAGCAAGGGACATGTTGTGGATGCACTGAAGCGCTTTGATTCCAAGAGGTATGCGGAGATCAACTGGAACAATCCGGATAAGAGCAGGAAGAAACCGGAATATGAGATTCTGCCGTTCCTGGAACAGTACGAGTCAGGACTCTACTGGGACATGCAGAATGATCTGGCAAGACTCCTCCGAACAGAGGATGAGAAAAATCCCATTCGGGAATATGGAAAAGCGTATCTGTATCTGCTCGGATGGTCGCAGTCAACCACCTATATTGCCAGGACGCTGCGCTCGTTTGCGGATCGGGAGGAGTTCCGGGGCGGTGAGCCGCTGTTCGACGGATATCTCAGTGCGGGGGGAGACTCCTCACTGGCTCCGATCAATGCCTATGAGGAACAGCCGGAGGGGGAACGGATTTTCGAGGCCGGTGTCCGGCCGGCGAGGGGCGTTCTCATGTCGAGATGGCCGCTCATTGAAATCAATACGGACAGCGAGAACCGCGGGGCTTCCTGGTGTGAAGATCATGATGAGCCGGACTATAAATTCCGCAGTTATCAGATCGCAGGAACCAGCCACGATGCCTGGTACAACATGACAGATTATTACGACGAACAGCTTTATCAGGACACCGTGACAGCCGGTACACCGCTGGAATTCGAGGGCTGTGAGGGCGAGCCGCTGAATACACCCTATGAATATGTTTTCCAGGCAGCACTGCGGAACCTGTATCTGTGGGTGCGGGAGGAGATTCCGGCGCCGCATGCACCTCGTGTGGAAACCATTCGTGCGCCCAAAAATGTGTTTGATCCGGCCATCCGAAGCGAGATGTACGGGCATGGTAAATATGATAATAAGAAGGATCTTTTCGGCAACACAAAGGGCGGAATTCGGCTGGGGAACATCGAATATCCGCTGGGGACTTATACCACCTGTGCCAAGAAGGCAGACGGAACTCTTCAGGGAATGTTCGGAACCTTCTACCCGTTCCCCAAGGAGCTGCTGAAGGCGCTGTACGGCAGTTTGGAGCACTACGGTGAGCTCATAGAACAGAATGCCGAGGAGCTGATTGCGCAGGGATTTCTCCTTCGCGCGGACAAAGAGGATTATATGAACACGATTCTGCACTCTGCAGAGGAGCATATGGAAGATTGATTGCGGCCGTTTCCGGTACCGAAGGGGCTGAAAACGGCAGTATAGAACGAAGATGTATATTCTAATGCACATTCCGATGAGGAAATGCACATGGGATGTACATCTTTTTGCTGTTTACCATCATTCCAACAGTTTAAGCAACGAGAGGGACGGACTCCTGGCTGGATGTCAGGTGGTCTGTACCATCACAAAACTTATAGTAGGAGATATGCTGAAAGCTATGATGTTTCATTCGGTAATCCGGATTTTGTGACATTTGCAGAAAGCTTTGGCTGCAAAGGATATAGAATTCAAAAAACAGAAGAATTGATTCCTACACTGGAAGATGCCTTTATGCAAAAAGTTCCGAGTGTTATTGACTGTGTCGTGGATTACACAGAAAACGGAAAGCTGACAGCACAATTAAAACAACTGAATATCTGATTGTCTGAGCGAGGGCGGAGGAAGGGGGAGCAATGAAATCGAATGGGATTAACAAACGAATGGTGAATCTGCTGATCCCGGAGATTCTGCGTGAGGAGACGGATCCGGAGCATCGGATTACGCAGCAGGAAATCATGCGCCTTCTGAAGGTTCGCTGCGGGGTGGAGTGCGACAGACGAACGGCGAAGAGCAACATTGACTATCTGAAGGACTGCGACTATGACATTAACGCAGAATAAACAGATTCTATATTCGCTGGATGTCATTGACGATGCCATTGAAGATGATCGGAAAATTCGTGTGGAAATGGTGCACAGCATACCGGGATATGAGAAGGGACGGAATCTTCCGAAGCATATGGCAGAGCATGTCTATATGTTCAGCGGAGAGGGAGTTCCCATCAAACTGAAAACAAGCCGAAGATATATGGATGACCTCGTCGATTGGTTCGGCAGGGAGCTGGTGATTCTGCAGAAGGAGGGGGATGAGATTGTAGTGCGTGTGAAATGCAATGAGCAGTCCATGCTCGTGTGGAAACCATTCGTGCGCCCAAAAATGTGTTTGATCCGGCCATCCGAAG
>CAVAJA010000084.1:0-5293 GCA_963588615.1 Lachnospiraceae bacterium
ACCGTGACCAACACCATGACCGTCGGCAACATCGACATCACACTGGATGAGGTTAAGACAAATCCCGATGGAACAAAAGATACCAGCGTGACTGCCCGTGTGAAGGAGAACACCTACAAGCTGATCCCCGGCCACAGCTACACCAAGGATCCTACGGTTCATGTAGCAAAGGAGAGTGAGGACAGCTACATCTTCATAACGGTTAACAACGGCATTGCAGGGATCGAGGCAGCAACATCGACAACAGCTCCTGTATATACGAACATCGCAGGTCAGATCAAAGCAAACGAATGGAGTGTAGTCGATACAACGGATTACCCGAACGTATATTACAAGGAATTCACACACAGTGATACAGCTACAGCAGATACCGATCTGGCAGTCTTCGGAAACTTCAAGATCAGCGGCAGTGTAGACAATGAGAAGCTGGCAGAATATGCGAAGAAGACCATCGTTGTAAACGCATATGCCGTACAGAAGGACGGCTTCAGCAGCGCAAAGGATGCTTGGGCAGCAACCTTCGGTGCTGAAAAAAAGGCTGAGACTCAGCAGACTGGAGACAATACGCAGGGTGGTGCAGGATCTGAGACTGGATCTGAAACCAGCGGTAACTGATTCGTTTTTGCGGATTTCCGTCGAATGAGATCGGAAGGGTTTTATAACAGCTTGAAATAATGCAAGGATGCACGGCGGGTTTCGGCAGGGATCTGCGCCGGCGGGATTACAGAATCGCGCCGGCGGATGATCTGCCGGCCTGCCGATTGCATCGCTTTGAAAGGCAGCTGATTTTTATTTGTGGTGGTGCCTGCGCGAGCAGGCCTGGTATTTTTAGCACCCACATCTCGAATTTGCGCTGCAAATCCTCGATGTGGATTACTGACCGCCCTTGCGCCGAACGCTCGGTGCGGCAAGGGCATTGAATTTCGAAGGATGGCTGCATGAGAGTTTCTCATGTACCGCAGAAAGTCCATGCAGGGAGGAGATAAAAGATGAGGAAAAGGAGTATTGCACTGGTATTGGCCACGGCAGCATTGGTGATCGGTACAGTGTTCGGCACCATGGCCTGGCTGTCGGCAAAGAGCGGCCCGGTGACGAATACATTCACCACCAGTGACATTACGGTCACGCTGAAAGAGACCACCGGCACGCAATATAAGATGGTTCCGGGGTACACGATCACAAAGGATCCGAAGGTCACGGTGAAGACCGGGAGTGAGCCCTGCTATCTGTTCGTGAAGCTGGAGAAATCGTCGAATTTCGACACCTTCCTGACTTACACCGTGGCGGACGGCTGGACACAGCTCAAGGATGCACAGAATACGGATGTCCCCGGGGTGTATTACAGAGAGGTGGCGGCAACGGAGATGGGAACGGCGTTCTCTGTCCTGAAGGATGACAAGGTCACGGTGAGCAGTACCGTCACGAAGGAGCAGATGAGTGAGCTGACAGAGAGCTGCCCGACCCTGACGGTCACGGCCTACGCTTCACAGCTGATGGAGAGCAATACAGAGGAGTTCACTGCAATAGAGGCCTGGAGCAATGTGAATCCGAGTGCTGCGGCGCAGGACTAGGCTTTCGGAAATGAGTTTACGGAAATGAATTTAAGAAAATGAATTTTCGAAATTGAGTTTTCGGAAGAGAGTCTTCAGCAGAGAGTTTTCAGCAGAGAGCTTTTGGCAGAGAGCTTGGGAAGAGAGCAAAGAGGGCAGGCGCCGCGGCTGCGGCAGGAGGAGCAAGAGGAGGTTGTGATGAAACGTAAACTGTTATTTCTGGCATCTGCGGTGATCTGTGCAGCCATTGCGGCCACCGGAACACTGGCCTATTTCAGCGCGGATTACCGGCAGACGAATGTGATCACCACCGGCAATGTGGACATCGTGCTGCAGGAGTGGGCCGATGAGGACGAGACGGTTCCGTTCGAGAATCTGGACGGCGTCATGCCCGGGGCAGAGGTCACGAAGATCCCGGAGGTGGTGAACACCGGTGCTTCGGACGCGTGGATTCGCGTGAAGCTGGAGAAAAAGATCCAGATCGGCGGCAAGGAGGAGGTCGCCCCGGAGACGGCAGACGAGCTGATCGGTCTGAACATCGATTCGGAGAACTGGATCGACGGCGGGGACGGCTATTACTACTATAACAGCGCGCTGAAGGCAGGGGAGACGACCGAGCCTGTTTTCACAAAGGTGAGCATCAGCAAGGACATGGGCAACGAGTATAAGAACGCATCGATCACCGTGGATGTTGCGGCAGAGGCCGTGCAGGTGGCCAACAACGGCGAGTCTGCGCAGAGCGCAGCGGGCTGGCCGACGGCAGGGAATGCGGCAGAGGACGCTTCGGACAACGGATAAGGAGGAAACGCAATGAACAGGAAAAAGGTATTGGCCCTGGCTGCGGGTCTGGTGATCCTGGCCGGTGCTGCAGTTCCGGGAACGCTTGCGGTGGAGGCAGACAGCGCAAGCGCAGCGGGTACCGTTGTGGTGGATGCGGGTGCTTCGGAGGAATCGGCGGACGCATCGGAAGGTGTGGCGAACTTCGCAGCTGCGGCGGCAGCCGCAGTCCAGTCAGAGGATGCACAGGCGGCATCCGTGAGTGACAGTGACGGATCCGGGACGGGCAGCACGCAGGACGGCACAGCCTCTGAGGGGACATCCGTTGAGACCGCCGCAGAGGGTGCGGCAGGAGTGTCCGGTGCGGAATCGACCGAATCTGCGTCAGATGCGGCGAGCGTGACAGAAAGCGTTACAGATAATACCACGAATAGCTCAAATAGTTCGGATATAACAGATACAACGAATGGAACTGCAGGCGAAGCGTCTGATAAGGCATCCGACAAAACAGCAGATAAAACATCCGATAAGACAACGGCAGACGGCGTGACCGGCAAGACGGCGGACACCGCAAAGAAAGCTGCGGAGACGAAAACGTGCAGCTGCGGCGCGGCGGAAGGTGCGGCACATCAGAAAGGCTGCCCGCTGTACGTGTCGGCGGAGAGCTTTCAGCACAAGGATGGCTGCTCGGATGAGTGCAGCGACAAGGACTGCACCTGCGGCTGCCACCTGTACGATCGGATCATGGCGTGCGACAACATCGATGACCTCTGGATCCTCATCGACAACGCCGACGATGCCAGCATTGAGCTCCTGACGGATGAGCAGAATGAGGCGATCGATGCAAAGATCGAAGAGCTCGAGCCGGAGCCGGAGCCTGCAATTGTCATTGAGGAGTCGGACGAGATCGTCCCGAGCGAGATCGGGTATGAATACATATCCTTCACGGACGTTGCACCTCTCGGTGATCCTGTCACCGGCGGCGACGAATAAGGGAGGAGAGGCAGAATGATTAAGAAAGTAATTTTACCGCTGCTGCTGAGCCTTGGACTGGGGCTGACATCTTCCCTCGCGGCAGGCACGATGCCGGTCTATGCCGAGCCCAATGGTGACAATACAGGGGACGCTGCGACCGAGGATGGTGAAACAGAGGACAGCGGCATCAAAACCAGCAAGACGGTTGCATACAACGAGTCAGATGACAGCTACACGATCACGCTGGAAGCCTATGCGACCGGTGAAAAGACGACCAGCACCGTCACAAAAGACGTGCCCACAGATATCATTCTGGTGCTGGATCTGTCCAGCTCCATGAAGGAGGATATTGGCAAGGTAGAATACAGTGAATACTCCAACAAGACCAATGATGAACTGTATGCCCTGCGTCACAACGGCGGCGAAGGCAACCTCTGGTACAAGGATGGCGACAAATACTATTCCGTCTCTGTCACGGTAGATGGAAGAACGTCGAGCTATACAGATGCCAGCAGCTATACGAACTCCAACTTGTATGATAATCGGAATAATCTCTACGCCAAAATCGGTGATGATTATGTCAAGGTAACGGTAGCTCGATCCGGTGGGTGGCGCGACTATACCTATACATATAATGGCAAAACTGTAACAAGCACCGGGGGAAGTAATAAACCGACATTTGATGATGGCGCGACCCTATGGGTGCTCACCGGTACGGACAGCACAAATGCTATATATACGTATGTTTATACGGACAGCAAGAACACAAAGAAAACCATCACAACATCCACCGGCGGAACGACATGCCCGCTCACATCGGACATACAGTTCTATTCCAGAACCACCAGCACCTCCGGCGGCGGCACACGCCTTGCTGCGCTGAAGACGGCCTGCACGAATTTTGCTGACGCAGTTGCGAAAAAGTGCACCACGGCAGCGGGGGGAACGGTAGACCACCGCATCGCTGTCGTTGGCTTTAACAAAGACAGCACGCGGTATACGGGTACGAGTGATGCGACTGCACTCATAGACATGAGTACAACGGAAGGTCAAACCACCGTCAAAAGCGCAATTACAAACTTAACAACCAGCCAGGGTACGGTGCCTGCAGCGGGCTTGACTACGGCAAACAGCATCTTTAATGCCAATCCCGTTTCTGAGGGAGAAACCAGAAACCGCGTGGTGATCCTGTTTACCGACGGATATCCCAGCACATCGGGTTCGGATAATTTCGATTCAACCCTTGCAACGAATGCCATTACGCAAGCAAATACAGCAAAGAATACCTATAAAGCAACGGTGTACACGGTGGCCGTCATTGCGGGAGCTGACCCCACCAGCGCAGGAAATGAAAACGGCACAAACCCGGAAAAGGTCAACTGGTATCTGCAGAGCGCTTCCAGCAATAACGGAACGCCTCAAACCCCCAGCTACTACCTTTCTGCGAGCGATGCCGATTCCTTGGATGATATTTTCCAGCAGATCAGCCAGCAGATTGAGACGGGCGGCTCTTCCTCTACACTGACAGGAGAGTCTGTTGTAAAGGATATCATCTCTCCGTATTTCACTCTGCCGGAGGGAGCAACAGCAGACAATATCACGCTGAAAACCTACAAATACAACGGCCCAAGCTTTGACGCAGCAAATGCATGGACAGAGAACACCGGCGATGCCAAGGGCGCGAAGGCCACGGTTGACGGCGACAAAGTGAGTGTCACCGGCTTCAACTTCTCCGAGAATTGGTGCGGCACGGAGAGCAAAACAGGCACAGTTGGCGATGTAACTTATCGCGGCAATAAGCTGGTCATTGAATTCAAGGTAAAGGCCAAGGATGCCTTCCTCGGCGGCAACAGTGTTCCGACGAACGGGGACACCTCCGGCGTCTATGAGAACAAGGATGCGACGGAGGCGATTGAGAAATTTGATGTCCCGGTTGCGAATGTTCCGATTAAGGCGATCAATGTCACGGCGGAGGATAAGAACGTATACCT
>CAVAJA010000085.1:0-2004 GCA_963588615.1 Lachnospiraceae bacterium
GGCCGAGGCTATGCAGCAGAGTTTCAATTCCGATCAGGATGACAATTTTTTCTTTATTGCAGGCTATACCTCTGGCGGCGCTCCGTATGGAATCACCTGGGATGAAATGGGCATGAGGCCATGGTGGGGCTTGGAGGATGATGAAGGGGAAACGGCTGATGACGAGACAGAGTGTATTTGACTGGGTTCGGAAGGAATACGGCACGGAACCAGAATATCCTTGGCATGATCGAAATGTTGTGCTGCGCCAGAAGGATAACGGCAAATGGTACGGCGTTGTCCTGGGGGTTTCAGGCATTAAGCTGGGCCTTCCGGAAAAAGATTTTGTGGATGTCCTGAATGTAAAGAGCGATCCGATGCTAATTGCTTCGTTGTGTGGGCAGTCGGGCTATTTCCCAGCGTATCACATGAACAAGGGAAAGTGGATTAGTATTCTGCTTGGGCAGGACGAGCTGGATGACTCTATTCGGAATTTGCTGGCGCTGAGTTTTGAGCTGACGACGTCGAAGCGAGGGAAAACACTAGCGGAGGAAATTTAGATGGGCCTATTCGATGTAGACGAGAAGAAGCTGCAGGCACTGTATCACCGAGCATGGCTGGAATGCGGCAGGGGCTTTGTGTATTCAAGAAAATATGATTATCTCGACCACGCCCTGACGCAGTTCGCGATAGAGAATCATTGCTCCTATGATGAAGCGTATATATTGGCCAAGACCGGGAAAAGAACAGGACGGCTGGCTGAATGATGGGAATTTTTGGCGAGCAAGATTGGAAGAAGTTGTCGGCAAGGCCTTCGGTGACGGCTTGAGCTCAAGTAACGGCACGATTGGAGAACATATGCGTAAAACAGTACGTCGCTCGGATTCGGAATGGAAAGAGCTTATTGAAGAATTTCAGAATAGTGGAATGACAATGCATCGGTGGTGTGTTGGCGAAGGGGTTTCTGCCACCACGTTTCGTCGTAAATTCACTCTTCTTACGGGTGATGTGATGAGCGCCGAGAATGAATTGGCCTCATCGGAGACCGTTTTAGAGGAAAATATGTCTGCAGAGGATGACTCTATGTGCGCAGCAAATGAATCGGCTGAGATCTTAGATGCAACGGATCAATGCATTGAGGAAGCCGGGGATGTTTCGCTGCCTGTGGAAGTGGCAAATGTCGATTTTATTGAATCTGATTTGCTGCCGGAGTTAGGAAGGATCTCGAAATGCTGCAAGACGGTTTATTTCGTGGATACGGAAAATCTGAGTAGTGAGCCTATTAGTTCCCTTCTTAAGCGCATTGATGATTCGGCAAGAGTTCTGCTGTTCTACACGAAGAATTCCCACTACATTTCCTATGATGTGCTGGGCGCCTTTTTTGAAAGGCGTGATCAGATTTCACTCATCTCGTGTGGCTGTGGGACCGGCAATGCTCTCGATTTTCAGCTGGTGAGTGTTCTGGGAAGTCTGCTTTCGGAGTGTATGCACAGCAAGGTGTTCGATTCTGGCATTCCGGAATTCGTCATATTTTCCAAGGATCATGGATTTGATGCAGTCGTTAGACTGTGGAGATCGCGTGGAGTACGCATCAGAAGGAGCGTTCCCGATGAAATTCTGAGGTTGGAACAGAAAGACGCCATTGCTGACAAGGCGGAAGATGATAGGACGCTTGTAAAGGATGTCGAGCCCGTCCTGATTGATACGAATGAAGAACAGACTGAGGTGCAGGAGGATGAGATTTCCCAATATTACCTTACGCATCCGGAGTATCAGAACAGTATGAAATCACATCTTTCTTGCCGAATGGGTGCGGAGTTCAAACGACGCGGCATTAAGCTGCAGGATAAGCCGTCGGTTATGGATGTGCTGTTGAAGATTCCCGCGCCTAAAGAAGCTGATTTTGCAGAGGTATGTGCAGGGGATATTGCGGGCCTGTTGGCACAGATCCCAACGGATTTCATTAAGATGCATCGAGAGGCAACATACAAGCAGGAGCTGAAGATTCATATGAAGAAGTAAATG
>CAVAJA010000086.1:0-9698 GCA_963588615.1 Lachnospiraceae bacterium
GTTTCACTATATGAAACTGATTATACACGTTTTCTCCAATTTTTCCACCCTTCGACCCGTTATTTTTTTGTGCAAATTGCGCTAATTCTCGCTGTGCAGGCAAAAGTCGGAACGTTTCGTCCGCAATCCTGCACGCCTTTCCGCATCGCAGGACAAAAAAGAATCCTTCCATCAGATCCGATGGAAGGATTCTCCGAATATACCGAAAAATATGTGCAGACAACGCAGCAGACTCCGAAGCAGATGAACCTACTCGTTCTCACCGTTTTCCATATCATCGCCGGTGTCAGCCACGTAGACCGTCCGCTTTCTTGCATCTGCGTCCTGTTCCAGATAGGTGTCGTAATCCGTCTCTTTGTCGATCATCCCGCCGCCCGGCAGCAATTCAATGATCCGGTTCGCCGTCGTCTGCACGACCTGATGATCGCGGCAGGCAATCAGCTCCACACCGGAGAATTTCATCATTCCGTCGTTAAGTGCGGAGATGGATTCCATATCCAGATGGTTGGTGGGTTCATCAAAAATCAGGCAGTTTGCGCCGCTGATCATCATCGAGGACAGCTGGCAGCGAACCTTCTCTCCTCCGGAGAGCACCTTCACCTTCTTGATTCCGTCCTCACCTCTGAACAGCATCCGGCCAAGGAAACCGCGGACATAGGTGACATCCTTGATCTTCGAATATGCGGTGAGCCACTGTGTGATATCCTCTTCCGTGTCGAAGAGCTCTGTATTGTCCTTTTTAAAGTAGGACTGCGATGTGGTGACACCCCATTTGAAGCTGCCGCTGTCCGGCTCCATATTTCCCATCAGAATTTCGAAAAGAGCGGTCTTGGCCTGCTCCTGTGAGCCGACAAAGGCGATCTTGTCATCATGCTTGACCACAAATGACACATCGTCCAGAAGCTTTACACCGTTGACGGTCTTCGAAAGATGCTCTACTGTAAGAACCTCATTGCCGATCTCTCTGTCCGGCCGAAAGTCGATGAAGGGGTATTTTCTGGAGGAGGGCTTGATCTCATCAAGTTCGATCTTTTCCAGTGCACGTTTTCTGGAAGTTGCCTGCTTGGATTTCGAAGCATTCGCAGAGAATCGGGAAATGAATTCCTTCAGCTCCTTGATTTTCTCTTCCTTCTTTTTATTGGCTTCCTTCATCTGACGAATCATCAGCTGGGAAGACTCATACCAGAAATCATAGTTTCCGGCGTACAGCGTAATTTTTCCGTAATCGATGTCCGCAATATCCGTGCACACCTTGTTCAGGAAATACCGGTCGTGCGATACTACGATGACGGTGTTCTCGAAATTGATCAGGAACTCCTCCAGCCAGCTGATCGCATCCAGATCCAGATGGTTGGTGGGCTCATCCAGCAGCAGAATATCCGGATTTCCGAACAGGGCCCTTGCGAGCAGAACCTTCACCTTCTGTGCACCATTTAAATCACTCATCAGCTGATAATGAAACTCATCCGAAATGCCCAGTCCATTCAGCAGGGACTCTGCATCCGACTCCGCCTCATAACCTCCCATCTCTGCATATTCACTCTCCAGCTCGGCAGCCTTCAATCCGTCCTCATCCGAAAAATCCGGCTTTGCATACAGCTCATCCTTCTGTCTGCCGATCTCATACAGCCGCTGATTTCCCTGCACCACCGTATCCAGTGCCGTCTGATCGTTGTATTTTTCATGATCCTGTTCCAGGAAGGAAAGGCGCTGTCCGGAGGTGATGGCGATGTCTCCCGACGTCGTCTCCAGCTGCCCGGAAAGAATCTTCAGGAACGTAGATTTCCCGGCACCGTTGGCTCCGATGATACCGTAGCAGTTTCCTTCCGTAAACTTGATGCTGACATCTTCGAATAAGGCCTTTTTCCCGACTCGATAAGTCACGTTGTTGGCTGAAATCATGAATTCTGGTCTCCTTCTATCTTCCGTATCATATCCACAGAGCTTGGGATCTGTCCGACTCTTCAAACAGTTCCATTATACAGAAGGAAGCGGCAGACGCAAGCATCTGCCGCTTTCTTCCTATCATCATCCGGCTCCTTCAGACATTGTACAGCCGCCGGACAGACATGGATTCTGACGGCATATGTCCCGTCCGGGATCTCTGCATGCGCCCTTGTTATACGAGCAGCCCTTCACTCATTGTCAAGGCCGAATCGATCACTGCATCCATATCATAATATTTATATTCGCCGAGGCGTCCTCCGAAAATCACCCTTTTCTCTTTCTTCGCAAGTTCTCGATATTCCTGATAAAGCGCTCCGTTTTTCTCATCATTCACCGGATAATATGGCTCATCCCCCAGCTTCCATTCCGAGCTGTACTCGCGGCTGATGACCGTTTTGGGAAGCTCCCTTCCCTCGTCATCCCTGCCGAACTGGAACCACTTGTGCTCAATGATTCTGGTCCACGGCGTCTCGGCATCCGTATAATTTACCGCAGCATTTCCCTGGTAATTATCCTGATCCAGCACCTCGTTTTCAAAGCGCACCGAGCGATATTCCAAAGCACCCAGACGATAGCCGTAGAATTCGTCAATCGGACCGGTATAGATCACCTTGTCTGCAATCGCATCCAGCGTTTCCCTGTTCTGCAGGTAATCCGTATTCAGCTGGACCTCAATGCCCTCCAGCATTGCCGCCACCAGCTTCGTGTATCCGCCGATCGGAATTCCCTGATACAGCGCATTGAAATAATTGTTGTCAAAGGTCAGACGCACAGGCAGTCTCCGAATGATAAAGGCCGGGAGCTCCGTGCAGGCCCTCCCCCACTGCTTCTGTGTATATCCTTTGATCAATTTCTCGTAAATATCCGTTCCAACAAGGCTGATGGCCTGCTCTTCCAGATTCTTCGGCTCCGTGATTCCGGCCGCTTCTCTTTGCTCTCTGATTTTTTCCTCTGCCTCCTTCGGCGTCACAACCCCCCACATGCGATTGAACGTGTACATATTAAAGGGAAGCGAATACAATTCTCCGCGGTAATTGGCCACCGGAGAATTAGTGAATCGGTTGAACTCCGCAAAACGATTTACATAATTCCACACTTTCTTATTGTTGGTGTGAAAAATATGTGCCCCATAGCGGTGCACATGGATTCCCTCCACATCCTCGCAGTATACATTTCCCGCAATATGCTCTCTCCTGTCGATTACAAGGACCTTTTTGCCGCGATCTGCCGCTTCTCTTGCAAAAACTGCACCGTACAAACCGGCTCCTACCACCAGATAATCATAATGCTGTTCCATACATCCTCCTTGATCCTGATATGCGATATCTGCGGTTTTCTCCCTGGTTATGCCCAAATCTCATGCAGGATGACAGAATGCAGGCAGATATCATCATTTCATGTAACTGTTCAGCACCTGCCAATTTCATAACATATGGTATATCTTTTTTTGAATAGGCAGCTCCAAATATGCTACAGTATTGACGTTGCACACGCTTTTTGCTGCACAACTGTGTTCATTATACTCAACTCTTCCACATGAGACCACCTCTGCCGTTTCGGTCGAGGTCAAGAAAGGATTCCAATGTCTGCGATCGTCGTCAGTAAGATTTTTGAAATGCTCGTTATTTTCATCTGCGGCTTCATTGTCTACAAGGTGCACCTGATTGATGCGCCCGCAGTATCCAAATTATCAAATCTCCTGCTGATGTTTATCTCTCCCCTTCTGATTTTCGAATCCTACCAGATTGACTTTGACAAGACGCTGCTGCAGGGGCTTCTGTGGTCACTGCTGGGATCTGCGATCTGCTTTGCCGCCGTCATTTTCCTTTCAGAGTTCATTTTTCCCCAAAAAGACGGTCATTCCTCCATCGAAAAAATGGCCACCGTATATTCCAACTGCGGTTTTATCGGAATTCCGCTGGCAGACGGTGTCCTGGGGGCTGAGGGCGTTTTCTATGCCACTGCCTTCAACGCCATGTTCAATCTGATGCTGTGGACTCACGGCGTTCTCATCATGAACAGGGCCTGCGGCAGGTCCTCCCGGCTGATCAATCCGGAGAATCTTAAAAATCTGATCACACCTCCCATCATTGCCATCTTTCTCGGCATCCTGTGCTTTGTTTTCCAGCTGCGGCTTCCTTCTCTTATCAATGAGCCGCTTGATATGATCGGTGATATGAATACCCCCATTGCGATGATGGTCGCAGGCGCCAATCTGGCACAGAGCGAGTTCCTCAAAAGCCTTCGGAATCTTCGCATCTATTTTGTCTGTGCCGTCAAGCTCCTGCTGTTTCCTCTCATCAGCCTTTTGATTCTCTGGGCTTTGCCTCTTAGCTTCAACGTGGCTTTTACGCTGTTCCTTTGCATCTCCTGTCCCACAGGAGCCGTCAGCATCATGTTCGCCGATCGCTATGATCAGGACGCTCCCTACGCATCCGAGATCTTCGTCATCTCCACGGTGCTCTGTGTCATCACGATTCCCCTTCTGTCCTTCGCTGCCGAAAACCTTCTTCGGTGATTCCGAAAAGATCCGCTCATCTGTTCTGAATTAAAAAGAACCGCCCGACCTCATCGGTCAGGCGGTTCCTCTCTTCCCTATCATAGTCTGCCGGTATCAACTTTTCCAGACTCATGCAAGTGCTTTTCCAAGTGCTCTGCACTCCTCCAGTGCGCCGTCGTCCGGTGCGTTCTGGCAAATAGCGGTGGCAGCTACATTCGCACCATCCCCCTGGCAGCGGCTCTCCCAATCTGCCATCCATGCGCCGTCGCCCCAGCCCCAGGAGCCGAACAGTGCAATCTTCTTGCCGGAAAGAGCTCCCTCTACGTCTGTGAACATCGGCTCGAACTCACTTTCCTCCAGAACCTCTGCTCCCATTGCAGGGCATCCGAATGCAATGCCGTCATAATTTGCGACATCTGCTGCAGTAAACTCGGAAGCTCCCAGAACCGTTACGTCGGCGCCTGCTGCCTTCGCTCCTTCTGCCACCGCATCTGCCATCATCCCGGTGTTGCCGGTTCCCGTCCAATATACAACTGCTACCTTGCTCATGCTGATCTCTCCTTTTTCGTTTGCAATCTCCTGATTCTCTATTTCCAACAGGCGTATGCCTATTCGAAACCAATCACCAAATCCTCCAGTTTCCTTCCCATTTCCCAGGAACGAAGGTATGCGCTGGTGCATCTGCGATAATCCCGAAAGGTTTTTCTGGCCTTTTCCTCGTCCCCATAGACGCGCCAGCAGCCGACACATTTGCAGCCAATGTCCTTGTGACGGATAAATCCCTCTACATCCTCCAGCGGATACCCCAGAAAAAGCCCGATCTCATGAGGAAATTCCTCATTGCACCTCCGTCTGCGAATTCGCTCCCCCAGGCCGGCCACACACTGATCGATGTCACTGCAGTCGTACCCGTATCCCTCCAGGAATTCACGCACGCCCTTCTTGCTGAATTCATTTCTCAGAAAGCTGGGGCGGTAGATGTACAGGAGTACGTGCCCTTTGCTGTAATTCAGCGAAACGGCACGAAGACCCTTTCGGATAAAAATCCGATTCAGCTCTCCGATATCCGACCTTGCCTGTTCCGGATCTGTATATATCAGGCTGATGAGGTTCGCCGGTTTGAGTCCCGCCAGCGTCGGGGAGCATGCTTCTATCAATGTTCTTTCCGGCATACCGTGATCCCTCCCCGCTGTCTTCCCATTCTCTGTGCCAAGCTATCTTAGTTCTCTCTAATAATAATTAGTTTAATCTAATTTGCAGTCCTCAGTCTACCTCACCAATTTGTTTGTGTCAACTAACCATTCGCATCAAAAATATGTCTGGCATTTCTTTTTTTTTATGTTAGACTGTGTGGTGGTCTTGGCGCCGCTTCATCTGAATCGGTATTGGTTTCGACCGCGCCGATCCACCGCAGCACGTTTAGGAAACGATTTTCAGAGGGGATTCATTATGGTTTCTTTCACCGTCCACAACATCGCATCATTTATGGCGAAACTCTTCTCCTCCGATACCTTTGATTCCTTCTTGCTGAAGGAAGCTGTGATCCGCATGGCGGTCACCTATTCCATTGACGGACAGTTGAATAAGGAGTTTTATGAAGACGGTGTGTCGGATGTCAAAAACGATCCGGAGCATCGTTTTTTTGCATATCAGCCGTGGAGCGAGGCACGTCTTTTGTGCCGTGAAATCATCAAGGGTAAAAAGGCTCCCTCCTTCCTGCGGCTGACCCTGCAGCTGAAGCCACAGTACGTCTCTCCGACCCTTCAAAAGGCGAAGGATCTGCAGAACGGAACTCTGGAACAGATTTCCGCGCTGATTCTCAACGTCCGCCTGGACAGCACCGGGCTTCATCTGATTACCGGCGTAGCCGCGAACACCTTTCTCATGGATAAGAGTCCCGACCGCATCTGGGATCGCACCGTAGAACGTTTTCTGGCTTCAAAAGAGATCGATTTCGTAACAGAATCATGACAACACAAAGGAGGATAGGAATGAAAGATCACAAAAGAGATCTTCTGACACCATTGGATTTCAGTACAGAGGAATTGGATCGCATGTTTGATCTGGCAGATGACATTCGTCTGCACCCCGAAAAGTACGCTCATGCCTGTGCCGGAAAGAAGATGGCCACCTGTTTTTATGAACCTTCCACCCGCACCAGACTCTCACACGAGACAGCCATGCTCAATCTCGGCGGATCTGTGATGGGCTTTTCCGATGCGAACTCCTCTTCTGCAACAAAGGGGGAGACAGTTGCCGATACCGCCCGCGTCATCTCCTGTTTTGCAGATATTATGGTCATCCGGCACCCCAAGGAGGGCTCCGCTGCCGTAGCTGCGCAGTTTGCCTCCATTCCGGTCATCAATGCCGGCGACGGCGGACATCAGCATCCAACGCAGACTCTGACGGATCTTCTGACCATACGGAATCTCAAGGGACGGCTGGATAACTTTACCATCGGTCTTTGCGGCGATCTGAAATTCGGACGAACCGTCCATTCCCTGATCAACGCACTGGTTCGCTATCCCAATGTCCATTTCATCTTTGTTTCTCCCAAGGAACTCCGCGTACCGGATTACATCACCGAGATGCTGGATGCACGCGGTATTCCCTACGAGGAGTGCATTAAAATAGAGGACGCCATTGAGCGCCTGGATGTTCTGTACATGACCAGAATTCAGAAGGAGCGCTTCTTCAACGAGGAGGACTACATCCGGCTGAGAGATTTCTACATTCTGGACAAAGAAAAGCTTGCCATGGCAAAACCGGATTGCTGTGTTCTGCACCCGCTCCCGCGTGTCAATGAAATTGCTGTGGATGTGGACGATGATCCGAGAGCCGCCTATTTTCAGCAGGTACAATTCGGTGTCTATGTGCGCATGGCTGCTGTCCTGACGCTCTTGGGGCTGGCGGATTAACTCTGCCTGCAGATTCATCATGTCACCGTAAGCTGTGCAAATATTCATGGAGGAAATGAAATGGCTGCTACTGTTGCTAACAAGCTGAGCATTGGTAAGATTGAAGAGGGCTTTGTTCTGGATCACATCCGCGCCGGGCGGGCCATGCGGATCTACCACTACCTTGGGCTGGACAAGCTCGACTGCCCTGTTGCCATCATCAAAAATGCCCGCAGCAAGGATATGGGGAAAAAAGACATTCTCAAGGTGGAATGTGACATCGATTCGCTGGATCTGGATGCACTCGCCTTTATTGACCGCAACATCACCGTCAACGTCATCAAGGCCGGAGAAATCATTGAGAAGCGTAGCCTCAAGCTCCCGAAGGAGCTCCGAAACGTTGTACATTGTTCCAACCCGCGCTGCATCTCATCGGTGGAACGCGGTCTGCCGCATATCTTCTATCTCGCAGACGAAGGCTCTGCCACCTATCGATGCAGATACTGTGATGAGAGATACGAGGAATCCGACAGCGAGAAATATCGCTGATCGGTATTTTTAAAGCCGCAATCCCAGGGAACCGGTCATCCGGTTTTTGGGGATTGCGGCTTTTTTGATTTTTCGTATCTGTTACTGTAAAAATCCCGGACAGCGGCTGCGTGGATGTGCGGACCGGCCTCAGCCGCCGAACACAATTTTTCTCAGAACCGCTTCGTCGCAGGCAAAGGGTGCTGTCGCAAGCTTTGCCGGATTCGCTGCCACCATCTCCACCGTATGCTCCAGTTCTTCTGCCGGGATTGCCATCTCTCCGCACACGATGCGATAATACTCTCTCCAATCGTCCGGACCGCTGAATCCTGCCAGCCCCAGTGCCTTTTCTCGCAGTCCTTCCTCAACCTGCTCCAGGTATCCTGCCTCGAACAATCCGACGGCAGCGCCGTGCGGAATATGCAGATCATAGGTCAGCGCATAGGACAGTGCATGGGGCAGACCGGTTCCCGTCTGTGCAATGGCCATGCCTGCAAAGGTGGAGGCCTCCATCAAAAGATCCATCTCTTCCTTCGTAAGCTCCCGCTCTTCCAGATGCAGCAGAACCTCCCGGATTTTGCTCCATGTGTGAAGTCCTGCCTCTGCGCACATCCTGCTGTAGGGATCTGCCCCCGAATGGCACAGGCTCTCCCACAGATGTCCAAGTGCATCTGCTGCTGTATTCCGAATCACGTGGAAGGGTGCATATTTCAGATATTTTCCGTCTACAAAGGCTGCATCTGCAAAGATTTTATGCGGAATCGAGCCCTTTGTTTTCTTCCGGTGCTGTGTCAGAACACTGACTCCTGTCACCTCCGAACCGGTGCCGCAGGTCGTCGGTATCAGCAGAAGCGGGACATGCACCGCTGCTCCCGCTGCAGCGAATGCCGTGCTGTTTACTGTCAGAACACCTTTGCCGTCCTTTGCCTCCCCAAGATCCCTGACGGTCTTCGATTTCGAGCTGTCACAGAGAAAATCCGCACCCTCATCCGAAAAATACAGAAGGAGCGCAATCGCCTTGGCGGCATCCATCGGCGATCCGCCGCCGATGCCGATCACAAAATCTGCACCGGTCTGCAGACCCAGGGTTCTCGCCTTCAGCACCGTTTCAACAGACGGATTCTCCTCCACCTCATCAAAGAGATCATACGGAATTTCCTCCGCCTCCAGCACCTCCTGAACATCCTGCAGTGCTCCGTTTGCTCTGGCTGAATGGCGGCCGGTAACAACCAGTGCTCTCGTTCCCATCCTGCCGAAAATCTCCCGGTGCCGCTTCACGCAGTCCAACTCCTGATATACTTTAACCGGCATATAAAATTGCATCAGACATCTCCTCTTTTAAAATTCATAATCATATCTGCCGTGAGACTCAGCTGTGCGTTTTCCTCCCCCAGATCCTCGCGCCCAACCCATACCGCTCTCGCCAGTTCCCTGCCGTCCATCTGAATGGACTCCGTCTCATCCGCTGTGCAGTAATAGCCAAGGAGCAGATCCAGATCAAACCCCCAGGGCTGGCTCTTATAGTAATGCACGTCCCGCACGTGAAGTCCCACTTCCTCCATGACCTCGCGGCGAACCGTATCCTCTGCTGTCTCCCCGATCTCACAGAAGCCCGCAACCAGCGCATTTCCCTTGTGAGCCCTTCCCGCGTAGCGGGTCACAATGATCTTATCCTTATCCTCATTCATGATTCCGACGATCACCGCCGGTGCAATCTTCGGATATATGATGTTGCCGCAGGAGGGACAGCACATCGCCCGTTCCTTGTGCGAGAATTCATTTCTGCCTCCGCACCGGCCGCAATAGCGGTTGTCACGATACCAGAC
>CAVAJA010000087.1:0-8459 GCA_963588615.1 Lachnospiraceae bacterium
ATCGGAATCACACCAATCTTCGTGTCCTCATCCTTATTCTTGTCAGCGCTGATGTAGCCTCTTCCCTTGGTAATCGTCAGCTCGATAAAGAGCTTCGTCGATTTTCCGGAAAGAGTTGCAATGACCTGATCAGGATTCATAATATGAATGTCCTGATCAGCCTGGATGTCACTGGCGTGTACGATACCTTCCCCTTCATATTCAATATATGCCGTCTTAGGTTCGTCGGTCTCGCTAGAATTCTTGATTGCCAAGCTCTTGATGTTCATAATGATATCCATGACGTCTTCCTTAACGCCCGGAATCGTGCTGAACTCGTGCTGTACGCCATCAATTTTGATCTGGCTGACTGCCGCACCCGGAAGGGATGAAAGCATGATTCTTCTCAGGGAATTACCGAGAGTAAGACCATACCCTCTCTCGAGGGGTTCTACAACGAATCTGCCGAATTTGTTATCATCGGACATTTCAGTCGTTTCAATGCTGGGTCTTTCAAAATCAAACACGCATATACCTCCTTGTTGTTATCAATGCAGCTGCGAAGCGTTGAAGCGCTTTGCTGCAAAGCTCCGCGTTACACCGATTACTTAGAATACAACTCGACGATCTGCATTTCATCTACAGGTACATCGATTTGCTCTCTCTTCGGAAGTACGCTCACTGTCCCCTTAAAGTTTTCCTTGTCTACATCAACCCACTCAGGAGTAAGTCTGCCCGCAGTAACCTCTGCAATGTCTTTGAATCTCTGCATCGTGCGGTTGGACTCTTTGATTTCAACCACATCGCCAGCCTTGATCAGATAGGAAGGAATGTTGATGCACTTGCCGTTTACCAGAACATGCTTGTGATCCACGATCTGACGTGCTTCTCTTCTGGTGCGTGCAAAGCCCATGCGGAATACTACGTTGTCCAGACGGGACTCCAGCATAACCATCAGGTTCTCACCGGTCATTCCCTTCATACGGTCAGCCTTTTCATAATAATTGCGGAAAGGCTTCTCCAGTACGCCATAGATGAACTTTGCCTTCTGCTTCTCACGAAGCTGCATGCCGTACTCAGACATCTTTCTGCTTCTTCTGGTGAGCGTTCTCTTGGACTTCTTATCATATCCAAGGAAGGTAGGATCAAGCTCGAGAGATCTGCATCTCTTCAGGACGGGTGTCTTATCTACTGCCATTTTCGGCTCCTTTCATTCTGTCAGAACAATACGGATTGCTCTGATTGTTGTTTACAACGCGTAAAACGCGCCTTCATCCAAAACAATGAAAACAGCTGATGCTGTTTTCATCTGTTTCGAGTGACACAGCTTCCGCTGTGTTCACTCCCGGCTTCACAGAAATCGCCTTCGCGATTTCTCCTCGCCGCTTCCAATGAGAACAGCTGATGCTGTTTTCATCAAAAATACTAAACTCTTCTGCGCTTCGGAGGGCGGCATCCGTTGTGAGGAACCGGAGTAACGTCCGTGATGGACAGAACCTGCAGACCGTTTGCATTCAGAGCACGGATTGCAGCCTCTCTTCCTGAACCGGGACCCTTTACAAATACATCTACAGCCTTCAGGCCATGGATGAGTGCAGCCTTTGTAGCAGTCTCAGCTGCGAGCTGCGCTGCATAAGGGGTGGACTTTCTGGAACCCTTAAAGCCCAGTCCGCCTGCGGATGCCCAGGAGAGTGCATTGCCCTGTGTATCTGTCAATGTAACAATCGTATTGTTGAAGGAAGCCTGAATGTGTGCCTGGCCACGCTCAACGTTCTTTTTCACACGCTTCTTGGAAGCGGATGTCTTTCTAGCTGCTGCCATATTATTGTCCTTTCATCTTCATACCGTCCTGCTGACCATCAGCCGCGGTAAGCACTCTTTTTTGTCAAACGCGAGTGCGACAAAACAATTACTGCTTCTTATTTGCAATGGTCTTCTTGGGGCCCTTGCGAGTACGTGCATTATTCTTGGTGTGCTGTCCGCGAACCGGAAGTCCTCTTCTGTGGCGAATGCCGCGATAAGATCCGATCTCAGTCAGCATTTTGATGTTCATAGCGGTGTCACGGCGAAGGTCACCTTCTACCATGTAGTTGTTGGCAATCTCTTCTGCCAGCTTTTTAACATCATCATCTGTCAGATCTCTGCAGCGAATATCAGGATTCACGCCTGTTGCCTCGAGGATCTTGTTAGCAGAGGTGCGGCCGATTCCGTAAATGGATGTCAGGCCGATCTCAACGCGCTTGTCTCTTGGTAAATCTACACCTGCAATACGAGCCATTTTAATCTCCTTACTACCTGATGCACTGCACCGCCTCGGTGCATGCACAATCTGATTGTTTTGTTTTGATGGAGGCGAACCTGCTTAATGCTCTGCATACTTTTCTGCAAAGCTCTTCTGCGATGCAGGCCACAGCACCTCTGGAAGCCGCGTTCTGAATTCAACGACATCCCGTGCCATTTCTCGCCCAGTCGGACTCGTGTTCTGATTCACAAAGCTCTCATAACACCGCCAATCTCCATTCCGACCTTTCCACTTTCTCCCGGCATATTCTCTTCCGGAATAACAGCGGTATCAAAGCATATGGCTCTGATCACCCCTGTCTCTGTTTGTGTTTCGGATTCTCGCAGATAACCCGGATAACGCCCTTGCGACGAATCACCTTGCACTTCTCGCACATAGGCTTAACCGATGCTCTTACCTTCACGATGCACGCTCCTTTCTGTAAAATATGCTGTGTCCTAGCAAAAAATAACGGCGTCTCGAGGATAAGCAGACACAAAAGCCCACTTTCACTCAAACGCCGTTACATTTTATCACTTAACAATTTAGATGGCAAGATATTCCTGCAGGAATTATGATCTTATTTGTCTCTCCAAATAATTCTTCCTTTGGTCAGGTCATACGTAGACATTTCCAGGGTTACCTTGTCTCCGGGGAGGATGCGAATAAAGTTCTGACGGAGCTTTCCGCTGATATGAGCCAGGATAATTGCTCCGTTTTCCAGCTTCACACGGAACATTGTATTCGGAAGCTTTTCCACAACTACGCCTTCCAGTTCAATAACATCTGCTTTGGACATATATACCTCTTTTATCTCCCTCTCGAAGAAAGTCAGCCCAGAATGGCAACAATGTCGCCAAAGACCTCATTCTTGTCCTTTGTACCATCTACTGTTTTAAGCACACCGGCTTTCTCATAGTAATCAATGAGAGGCTGTGTCTGATCATGATAAACCTGAAGTCTGTTCTGAACAGTCTCCGGCTTGTCGTCATCTCGCTGAATCAGATCCGCTCCGCAGCTGTCGCAGACTCCTTCTGTCTTCGGCGGAATGTATTCAATATGATAGGATGCTCCGCACTTCGGGCAGCTTCTGCGTCCGCTCATACGGTGCACGATATTCTCATCCGGAACATCGACATTAATGGCAAAATCAACCCTTTCTCCGGTTTCTGCAAGTGCCTTTGTCAGAACCTCAGCCTGTGGAATGGTGCGCGGAAATCCGTCCAGCACATAGCCTTTTGCACAATCGTCCTTTGCAACTCGATCCAGCAGCAGCTGAATGGTCAGCTCATCCGGAACAAGCTTTCCCTGATCCATGTATTCCTTCGCTTTTCTGCCAAGTTCCGTTCCGTTCTTAATATTAGAACGGAAAATATCTCCGGTAGAGATATGCGGAATTTCATACTTATCGCAAATCATTGCGGCCTGTGTTCCTTTTCCAGCTCCCGGTGCTCCCAGCATTACAATCTTCATAATTGTTCCTTTCTCAAATCAGCTCTCTGATATCACAAAAAGGATCGGAAAGCAGCTCCTTCGTTTCCGGAACATGCCCTCCGACCCGTAAGTCATCCAAAAACTAATTCGACAAGAATGTCGTATAGTTTCTCTGTACCATCATTGATTCAATCTGCTTAATGGTCTCCAGAATAACGCTGACTACGATGATCAGACTGGTTCCGCCGAAATCCACACTCGCGTTGAAAACGCCGCGGAAGAAAAACGGAAGAACGCCCACAATCGTAAGTCCAACTGCGCCGATCAAAATAATATAATTCAGCATTGTATTGAGATAATCACTGGTCGGCTTGCCGGGGCGAATGCCTGGAATGAAACCACCGCCCTTTTTCAGGTTGTCCGCCACTTCAATCGGATTGAATGTGATGGACGTATAAAAATACGCGAAGAAGATCAGCATTGCAACGTAGGCAACCAATCCCAGCGTATATCTGGGCATAGCAGGATTGCACCAATAGGAAGAACTAAGGTAGTGGAGTATCTCCGACCAGATTCCCGTCCCGTTGTATCCGGCAAGCGTGGAAATGATTACCGGAAACTCCAGAATGGAAGATGCAAAAATAATCGGCATAACACCTGCCGTATTCACCTTCAGAGGAATACTGGACGTAGCAGAACCGTACTGGCTTCTCCCTCGGAGCATTCTGGCGTACTGCACCGGAATTCTCCTCTCCGCATCATTGAGAAGAATAACGAGAATCACAATTCCTACAATGATAGCGATGATAATCGCAGCAGCAACAATTGCCATTGCAATCGACTTGCCGCTTACGAACTGAGTAAACAAACCAGAAATATCCTGCGGCATGCGAGAAATGATGTTAATCGTCAGCACAATTGAGATTCCATTCCCCACACCTTTGTCCGTAATCTGCTCACCAATCCACATCAAAAAAGCGGATCCGGCCGTCAATGTCGCCATCACCATAATCACGTTGACGGCATTGTACTCTTCCAACAGTCCCTGACGACCAAAGCCGATCGCCATAGCACCGCTCTCGAAGATCGCCAGCGCAACCGTAACATATCGTGTGAGAGAAGCCAGCTTCTTGCGGCCCTCCTCACCTTCCTTCTGCATCTCTTCCAGCTTCGGAATCGCTATCGTCAAAAGCTGAATAATAATAGAAGATGTGATGTACGGCGTAATGTTCAGAGCCAATACCGACATGTTCAGAAAGGAGCCGCCAGTGAATGCATCCACCAATGAAAATGCATCGCTGGTGTGCTGTGAAAACCATTGGGAAAAATAGGTTCTGTCAACACCTGGCACCGGGAGCTGTGATCCAAACCGAATGATTACCAACATCACAAGCGTAAAGAAGATCCTTTTACGGATCTCCTTTACCTTGAATGCGTTTTTAACGGATTCAAACATAAGCTTCTACCATGCCTTTCGCTCAAGTGCAGTGGAATTACTTCTCAAGAACTTCAGCGACACCGCCGGCATTCTCAATCTTTTCCTTTGCTGCAGCACTGAAGCCATCAGCTTTAATGGTAAATTTCTTTGTGAGCTCGAACTTCTGATCACCCTTATCGCCGGAAAGAACCTTTACTCCGTCTCCAACGTTCTTGATGATTTTGCTGTCCAGAAGAGCCTGTACATCGATCACCGCACCGTCCTCGAAGGAATCAGCAATTCTTGCAAGGCTGACGGTAACAATATCCTTGTGGTTGTAGTTTGTGAAGCCACGCTTGGGAATACGACGATACAGAGGCATCTGACCGCCTTCAAAACCTGCTCTCGGTCTTCCGGAACGAGCCTTCTGTCCCTTGTGACCAAAGCCAGCAGTCTTGCCGTTTCCGGATGCATGACCACGACCTCTTCTGTAATTCTTCTGCGTAGAACCTGCAGCAGGTCTCAAATTAGATAATTCCATTTGTAGTCCCTCCTTATTCTGCATCCTCAACCTTGACATAGGGAGCGATCAATCTGATCTGTCCTCTAGTCGCAGCATTATCCGGAAGAACAACACTGCTGTTCAGTTTATGGAATCCCATGGACTTGATGATTGCCTTGTTCTTCGGAACTGCAGCAATTGTAGACTTTACAAGTGTAATCTTAAGCTTCTTATCAGCCATCTTAATCTCCTTTCGTTCTATCAAAGGCCAAAGGACATCAGCCCTTCAGCTCCTCAACAGACTTGCCGCGTCTTGCAGCCACCTCTTCAGGGGACTTCATGCTGGACAAACCGCTCAGGGTTGCCAGAACGACATTCTGCTTGTTGTTAGAACCAAGAGACTTGGTACGGATGTTCTTGATTCCTGCCAGTTCACAAACCGTACGAGCAGGACCGCCGGCGATGATACCGGTACCTTCCGGGCTCTTCTTCAGGAGAACCTGAGCAGAACCATACTTGCCGATATAATCGTGAGACACCGATCCAACCTCATCCAGAGCAACGGTTACAAGATGCTTTGCTGCATCCTCTTTACCTTTGCGAATTGCTTCCGGGATTTCTGTGGACTTTCCAAGACCAACACCTACATGGCCGTTGTTGTCACCTACTACAACAAGCGCGGAGAATCTCATCGTACGACCGCCCTTTACAACCTTTGTGACACGCTTGATTGTAACGACCTTCTCGGTGAGTTCCATCTGACTTGCATCATAATTAGAACGCTTCATCTAGTCTCTCCTCCCTTAGAATTCCAGGCCGGCCTTACGTGCCGCATCTGCAAGTGCTGCAACCTTGCCCTGATAAATAAAGCCGCCTCTGTCGAATACGACTTTAGATACGCCCTTTTCCATGGCTCTCTTCGCAACAAGATCGCCGATATACTCAGCTGCAGCCACATCATCAGTATGAGCAAGAGCAGCCTTTACTTCCTTTTCAACCGTGCCTGCAGCAGCAATCGTCTTGCCGGCCTCATCATCGATAACCTGAGCATAGATGTGATTGTTGCTTCTGTAAACGGAGAGGCGCGGTCTCTCAGCGGTTCCGCTGAAACGGTTGCGAACCTTCAGGTGCTTCTTTTCGCGGATTAACTTTCTATTTTCCTTTTTAACCATTGTACACGCTCCTTATCCGATTACTTCTTACCACCGGTCTTACCAACCTTGCGACGAATTGTCTCGTAATCGTACTTGATACCCTTACCCTTGTAAGGTTCAGGGCTTCTCTTTGCCCTGATATCAGCAGCCCACTGTCCAACAAGTTCCTTATCGATTCCCTTTACCAGAATCTTGTTGCCTTCAACAACCGTCTCGATTCCATCCGGATCTTCCATCTCGACGTTGTGAGAATATCCTAAATGCAGCTCCAGAACCTTACCCTTTTTCAGAGCTCTGTAACCGACACCATTCAATTCCAGTGTCTTTGTGTAACCTTCTGTCACACCGACTACCATATTGTGAACCAGAGCTCTGGTCAGGCCGTGAAGTGCCTTTTCTTTCTTCTGATCATTGGGTCTGACAATCTTAAGTTCACCGTTCTCCTGCTCAATCTTCATAGAAGCAGGAAGAGTTCTTACCAGTGTACCCTTAGGCCCCTTAACCGTCACTGTGTTATTTTCTGCTACATCAACAGTAACGCCTGCCGGTATAGCGATTGGCATTAAACCGATACGTGACATGCCCGTTCCTCCTAATTTTGTATATATTGTACTTTGATACCATTGCAAACGCAGCACAGGATGTCCCACCCATCCCGTGGGACAAATCTCCTCATGCTACCGTTCTCTTGATTTTACTGCACAAAACTGCCTGACACAGTCCTTATAATTACCAGATGAATGCCAGAACTTCGCCGCCAACCTGCAGCTCTCTGGCCTTCTTATCGGTAATCACGCCCTGATTCGTGGACAGGATCGCCGTTCCGAGTCCGTCCAGAACCTTCGGGACATCATTCTTGCCAGCATAAACACGCATGCCGGGCTTGGAAATTCTCTGAAGGCCGGTCAGGATGCGGTCATTGCGATCGGAACCATACTTCAGAGTAATGCGAATGTCCTTGAAGCTTCCATTATCCACAAGATCGATTGCGGAAATGTAGCCCTCATCCAGAAGAATGTTGGCAATTGCCATCTTAATCTTGGAGTTCGGTACATCAACAGTATCATGCTTTGCTGTGTTTGCATTACGAATTCTTGTAAGCATATCAGCGATCGGATCACTCATAGACATAATAAAATCTCTCCTTTTCTGTGCGATATCCTCTTAACCTATCCAGCCTGCAGAAT
Source organism: Lachnospiraceae bacterium (assembly GCA_963588615.1). Taxonomy (GTDB): domain Bacteria; phylum Bacillota; class Clostridia; order Lachnospirales; family Lachnospiraceae; genus CAG-791. The sequence continues at coordinate 7,955 of CAVAJA010000087.1, forward strand.
TACTCTGCCGGCTGAACCAAAAAAACTGCTCTAATCCCGTTTCGAAATTTACCAGGATGCTTTCTTAACACCCGGAATCTCACCCTTGTAAGCGAGCTCACGGAAGCAGATTCTGCAGATGCCGTACTTCTTCAGTACGGAGTGCGGACGGCCGCAAATCTTGCAGCGTGTGTATGCACGCGTAGAGAACTTCGGCTTCATCTGCTGCTTGATCTTCATCGAAGTCTTTGCCATGTCAATCTCCTTTTATCACTTTGCAAAAGGCATGTTGAACAGTCTCAGCAACTCGCGAGCTTCCTCATCGGTATTCGCAGTTGTCGTGAAGATGATGTCCATTCCTCTTACCTTGTCAATCTTATCATACTCAATTTCAGGGAAGATCAGCTGCTCCTTGATACCAAGGGCATAGTTTCCTCTTCCGTCAAAGGAGTTGGGATTGACGCCACGGAAGTCACGTACACGAGGCAGAGCCAGGTTCACGAGACGATCCAGGAACTCGTACATG
>CAVAJA010000088.1:0-4221 GCA_963588615.1 Lachnospiraceae bacterium
GACGAGGAAATTGCCAAACAGACGGGAGAAAGCGCAAGAACGGTTCAGCGATTCATTCGCCTGAACAATCTGGTTCCGGATCTGCTGAATCTCGTTGATGAAAAGAAAATAGCCTTTAACCCGGCTGTCGAGATTTCTTATATGAAGCCGGAGGAACAGCAGGAGGTTTATGAGGCAATGAGTCTTGCACAGACAACGCCATCCGTTTCGCAGGCATTGCGTTTGAAAAAATCAAGCCAGGATGGAACGTGCACCGTAGAACTGATGCGGGAAATTCTGGATGAGGAAAAGAAAAATCCACTGAATCGTATCGTTCTTGATCGTCTGGCATTGCAGAAGTATTTTCCGCAGGACATGTCTGCAAGGGAAATTGAAATGAAAATTTTAGAGCTGTTGGAGGATTGGAATAGGAGCCATAAAGACCTGTCAGGGGTGTCATGAATGCTGATTCATGATTTTCACGAGTCTGGAAAATAAGGAGGTGCTGGTTATGATGGCAATGAGAATGGCAATCGGAACCGTTCCGAGGATCGTATGCCGTTTTGGCGAGTCTGTTTTAGGTGGTATGAAGGGTTTCCTGTCAGGAATTTGAGACGAGGGCACTAAGAAGCCACCTGCGGGGCACTAACTGTACACTTGCCGTCCATTTTCGTCGGAAAATCCACGTGATATTATTACAATGGATCTACTGAAGTGAAGCGAACAACTTCCTTACGGATCCATTTTCTGCAGAAATTGAATATGGAATTTGAGAGGCGTCAGCCTGTGATCAAAAGATCGCAGGTCTGGCGCTTTTCTTATGCCTGTTTATCCGGGTGACGATCCGGATAAAGCAATTACAAAATTGAAGGGAAAATAAACCTATGGATTATGAACAGTTTAAGGAGAGCTTCCAGGAAGACCTGAAAGCGACTCTGCTGGATCGAGGAATGACAGTAACAATCCAGGAGAATCATATTGAAAAGCTCAACCAGTCGTATGACGCACTCAGCGTCACGCCGGAGGGCAGCAACATCGGCATGAACCTGAACATCGGAAATATCTTCAAGGCTTACGAGTCGGGAGCTAGCTACGACGAAACACTGAACCGCGCTGCTTCCCAGATTGAGTCTGAAATGCAGAACATGCCGCAGCTGAGTACGGCGGATCTCATGAACTACGACGAGATGAAGAGCAAGCTGTCGATGGAAGTGGTATCCGCCGATCGCAACGCGGATCTCCTGGCGAAGGTTCCGCATGAACAGATGGAGGATATGGCAGTGGTTTATCGCCTGGTGCTGGGAGAAAGGGAAAACGGAAGCAGCACCATTCTGGTTACCAACGATCTGATGCAGCAGTTCGGCATTACACAGGAACAGCTGCATTCCGATGCGATGGTGAATGCACCGGAGATCCGGCCTTCTGAAATTCACGGCATGACAGAAATGATGAATGAGATGCTCGGCGGCGGAATGCTGCCGGAGGTGGATCCTGCGGATGAGAAGCTCTTTGTGGCGACGGTGCCGTCAAAGGTACACGGCGCCGGCGTCATTGCCTATCCGAACTTCTTTGAAGATGCAGCCGAGAAGCTGGGCGGCGACTTTTATGTTTTGCCGAGCAGCATTCACGAGGTATTGCTCGTCAGAGACAACGGCGAAATGTCGGCAGATGATCTGGAAGCCATTGTTCGCTCGGTGAATGCAAGTGAGGTGCAGCCGGAGGAACAGCTGACAGATCATGTGTATCACTATGATGCGAAAGAGCACGTCTTCGAGCTGGCGGATAAATATGAGGAACGTCAGGCAGAAAAGGAAAGCGGCAAGGATCTTGGCCAGGAAAACGCAGGCCCGGAGATGGGAACGGATGCTGCAAATGAGAAGTCTTCCGACGACAGGGAATCCCTTTTGGACGATTTGAAAAGCAAGAAGGAAGAGGTCACAAAGGACGCACCGGAGAAGCCTTTAAAGGATGCGGTGAAGAAATCCAGAGGAGGTGAGGCACTATGAGAGAATGCAGTTCCGTGATTGAGGTGCACAGCGTCCGCGCTGGAGTAAAAAGAGGCGGCCGCGCGCCGTTTGGTATCGGTGAGGCTCCGACTCCTTCGCCCTGCAACTGCAAGACGCCTTGCTGCTATGGCAAAGGCCGGTGCTATTGCTGGCCCTGTATGAAGAACATCATGGCCGGGCACAACGCCGCTAAGAAGGGCATTCGGTTAGCTATTGCGGATTAGAAGAGGTGCGCCGGTGGAGTATGACTACTTTTATGAGGAGCAGTCAGAGCAGTTTGCATTCTATCGGATTCCGAAGAGTTTATTTACAGAGAAGCGGTTCAAGGGGATATCCACGGCAGCAAAGGTGCTGTATGGACTCCTCCTGGACCGCGTTTCTCTGTCGGCGAAAAACCAATGGATCGACGAAGAGGGGCGTGTCTACATCTATTACACACTGGAAAACATTCAGGCGGATCTTTTGTGCGCCAATGAAAAGGCGACCGGACTTCTGCGGGAGTTAGAAAGGTATGGCCTGATCGAGCGTGAGGTTCAAGGACTTGGCAGGCCGAATCGTATTTATGTGAAGAACTTTATCCGATCACGAAAAACCGGAGTCCAGGATCACGAAAATCCGGACTCTGGAATCACGAAAAACCGGATTCAAGACTCACGAAAATCGAACACTAATAATACTGAGTATATCAATACTGAGAAGAATAATACTGATCTAATCTCATCTGCGAATTTCGCAGAATCGGATGAGAAGAGAAGGGATGAGAGGAGCGCTTACCGTCAGTATTTTATGGAGGAGCTTTCCATAGAGATCATGAAGGATCGTCATCCGTATGATCAGGAGAATATCGACGAGATTCTGGAGCTGATCCTGGATACGGTCTGCTCGAAGCGGAAGACCATTGGTGTTGCCGGGGAGCAGCGGCCGATCGAGGTGGTGAAGAGCCGGTTCATGAAGCTGGATTCTTCTCATCTCGAGTATGTCCTGCAGGGCTTGGCGGATAACACAACACAGATCCGGAATATGAAGCAGTACCTGCTGGCTGCGCTGTATAACGCACCATTAACCATCAACAACTATTACAAATCTCTGGTGCAGCATGATTTCGCTGCCGGAGGGGAATGAGGAGGCACAATGCATACGAATATCGAAATATCACTGAATCCGCTGACCGACGGATTTATGGAAAATACGGTCTGCGCCGATGCCATTCGTACAGACAGGCACGTTCTGATCATCGGAACGAACGGAAACATGCGGCTGACGGATATGGAAGAGGGTAGGGAGATCCTGGAAGCTTTTGCAGCCTGCGGCGGCTCTCTGATCCTGGGCGATTCTGCCTACATTGTCATGTTCAATGACAGGAAGGCCTTTGATCTGGAGGAGGGCAGATTCTTTGTGGGCAGCATGGTCGTTATGAAGATGTGCGAGGATGTACTGGGACCGTTGTCAGATGAGGAGATTAACGAGGCCCAGGAGCTGCTCATGGAGCACATGGCGACGCTGGCGTCCGGGAATCAGCGGTTTTCAGCATTGGCGCTGGGATAGAAAGGGTCATGCAGCTGACGCGAATGTGAAAAATACGATTCGTTCGTCCGGCTGCGATAGGACAGACTCGTCTAGCAGGGCGCAACACACAGAAAAGGACTATTGGAAAGGAGGCGACCATGAATGCTGAATGAAGAACTGTCAAAGGAAGTGCTGAGCACAGGCGTCCGTGAGGCAGAGAGCAAGGTGGTAAAGCCGGTCTGTAACTTCGTCTGGGAGACCTTTGGGAAACCTACAGAAGAGAAGATGGTGAATGCCCTGAAGCTCGCAGTCACAGCGCCCGGAAGGGCTGTGAAAAACAAGCTCCATCCGGAGCATGGCGAAATGAAGGTCAAGGACCTGATCCGCAAGGATCAGGGCGCACAGTCTCTGGATATCGACGGAGAGGGCCTCCAAAACTTCCGGAAGATTGCCAACAAATACGGCGTGGATTTCGCCATTGTGAAGAGCGCGGACATGGAACCGCCGAAGTATTCGGTGTTCTTCAAGGCCCGCGATGCAGATGCCATCCAGTCTGTGGTAAACGAGTATGCAGCGAAACAGCTGAATCTCGAAAAGGAAAAGCGGCCGAGCATCCTTGCGAAACTCAGCAAGTTCAAGGAGTTGGTGGCCTCGCTGCCGAAGAAAGCATTGGAGAAACGGAAGGAGCAGGAGCGATGAACGAAAAGGTGAAAAAGCAGCTGATCCTGAA
>CAVAJA010000089.1:0-6222 GCA_963588615.1 Lachnospiraceae bacterium
ATCCCGCACTCCCGTGCAGAATTCCGGACTTTTTTCATCTTCCCCTTTTATTGCCCTTTATTTTTCCGCCGGTTTTCCTGCCGACGCCGGCATGTTGACAATACAGATTCCGATGCACACCAGAACCAGTGCGATCAGGGCATTCCAGCCAAGCTCCGAAGCCCCCTCTCCCAGCCACCAGGCGGACAGCAGCACGCCGAATACCGGATTGGTGAAGCCGAAAATTGCCACCTTCGACACCGGGTTATACTTCAGCAGAATGCCCCAGACAGAATACGCCACTGCCGAAACACACGCCAGATACAGCAGCATCAGCACGGCTGCCGCCGATACCTGCGGAATTCTGCCGCCCAATGCATACCCTATGACAATCATTACCGCTCCTCCCAGAATGAACTGGAAACCGCTCAGCATAACCGGATTGTCCTTTTTGGAGTAGTTCTTCATCAGACAGGAGGAAACCGCATACGAGATAGAAGCCAGAAACAAGCTGCCGTCTCCCATCAGACTTAAGTCCATATTCAGCTGCTGTCCATTCATGCTCACCACGATGACGCCGGCAAAGCCAAGGATGCAGCCCAGCACTTTTTTCAGGTTCAGCTTCTCCTGACGGAAGAGCAGCGTTGAAAACAAAATGATGAAAAAGGTGTTGGAGCCGTTGATGATGGATGATTTTACCCCGCTGTTGTGTGCCAATCCTATGTAGAAAAAGATGTACTGGAGCACCGTCTGGAACGAAGCCAGCTTCACAATGTGCGGAAGAGATCCTTCCGTAGGGAGCAGCACACGTCTCTGCAGAACGCTGCCGATCAGCAGCGTCAGAAATCCCGCGATGACGAACCGCGTCCCTGCAAACAGGATCTGTGTCCACGTCTCCCCGGAAGGAATCCCGAACAGCGCATAGCCCAGCTTGATGCAGGGCGATGCACTTCCCCATAAAAAAGTGCAGATCAGTGCCAGCCCGCACACTGCCCAGGTTTTCTGTATCCATAACTGCTGATCTTTTTTCATCTCCGTCGTTTCTCCTGCTGTCAACCTCATAAGCCTCACTTCCCATTCTGATTACGCCTTCTCAGGATATCCGCCGGAACAGAAAAAAACAACACCTGTCGGCGTTTCCGTAAAAAATTCCGACAGCTTCCGTCATTCTTCTTTGGAACCTACGCGTAGGATTCTGAACATCTCAAACTTGATTGCCTGCCGGAATCGCGGTATTCTGCACTGTGTTTACGTCCCACACCGATGCCGCAGAAAGCAGCAGACGGTCACGACATCCCGCAATTGATATCCAGGAGTTATTCATGATCATTCCCGAACGTCTCCACCTTGAATCCGCCAAAGAGTACGTACTGCGTGCTCTCATCGACAACGTCGTCAATACAGAGCTTCTCCCCGGCGAAAAGCTCAACGAGGCATCTCTGTGCGAGCAGCTCGGTGTCAGCCGCACACCGTTTCGCGAAGCTGAGCTCGAGCTGGCCCGGCGCCGTCTGATTGAAATCAAGCCCAAAATCGGAACCTACGTGTCCCTGATCGATGCCGCTCTTGTTGAAGAAGTCCGTCACCTTCGCTCTGTTCTCGAGGCAGAAATTGCCGGCATGGCCTGCGAAAAGCTGACGCCGGAAGACATCAATGCCCTATGGGAGAATATCGCCCTCTGGCAGATGTACCTCTCCCGCGGACCGGAGGACAAGATTTTTTCTCTGGACAAGGAATTTCACCGCATGCTCTACCTCAAATGCGGCTGTCCCTACTGGTATGAACTGGTTGAAAATATGGCGCCGCATTTTGATCGGACCACGATTCTCAGCCTTCGCTGCCGCCCCACCACAGCCATCCACGACGATCATGTCAGTCTGGTGACTGCCATTGAGAAAAAAGATGTTGCGGCAGCACGCTCCATTGCAGGCCAGCACATGACCCGCTACACCGAAAACCTCTCCGCCATCCGGGAAGCCTACCCTGATTACTTCAAGGCATAATTTCAACATCCTTTTTGCCGAAAAGAGGCGGCTCTGATTCTCCTTGCGAAGAATCAGAGCCGCTTCTTTCCATAACAGGATTGCACTGCTGTCCCATCCCGAATTTCTTTTGACACTCGCCATTATCTGTTATATATTTGTTCTAGCGAAGTATATAACACGTTTGCAAGGAGTCAGGAACAAAGTGTACGAGGAGGATACCATGAAGAAACCATATGATGTAGTCATCATTGGTGCGGGCGTGGTGGGCAGTGCCATTGCCAGAGAGCTGTCACGTTACAAGCTCAGAATTGCCGTGCTCGAAAAGAATCTGGATGTCTGTACCGAGACCAGCGGCCGCAATTCCGCCGTTGTTCACGGAGGATTTGCCAATCCCACAGGCAGCCTGAAGGCGAAGTGCTGTGTCGAGGGAAACCATATTATGGACCAGCTGGCCAAGGAGCTGGATTTCCCGTTTAAGCGCTGCGGAAAGGTCCTGGTCGGCAATACCCCGGAGGACATGGAACAGCTGGAGCGCACCATGAAGCAGGGAGCCGTCAACGGCAGCACCGGTCTGGAAATGATCGATGAGGCAAAGCTGCACGAGCTGGTTCCTGCCGTTGTCGGCAAGTTTGCCATGTGGTCCAAGGACAGCGGCATCATGGATCCCTTCCTATATACAGTAGCGCTGGCGGAAAACGCCCACGCCAATGGAGCAGACTATTATTTTGACCATGCCGTCACCGGCATTACACGTGAAAACGATATCTATCATCTGCAGACTGCGCACGGCACCGTCTGTTCCAGATGGGTCGTCAACGCTGCCGGCCTTGGCGCAAAGGAAATCTCCGATATGCTGGGGCTCACCGGCTACCGTGTCATCTACTCCCGCAGCAACTACATCATTCTGCATAAGAGAATGGGCAAGCTCCTTCCGATGCCCGTTTATCCCGTCCCCAGCAACACCTACATGGGCATCCATGTCACACCCACGGTCGATGGGAATGTCACAATCGGTCCGGATGCCGAGAACACCGATTTTGCCGACAACTATCAGGTTCCGCAGGCCAACATCGACAGCCTCGCAGCCGAGGGCGCAAGACTGTGGCCTCATATTTTCAAAAAAGATCAGATTCGAACTTTCGCCGGCATCCAGCCGAAATGGGTGGATGAGAACGGAGCCATTCAGGACTGGAAGGTCGAGATTCGCGATGACGTTGCACCCAATGCCGTCAATCTTGTCGGTATTGAATCGCCCGGGCTGACCGGTTCTGTTCCTCTGGCTCGCTGCGTCATCGACATGATGAAGGAGCATGAAAATTTCGAAGAAAATCCGGATTTCAATCCCTTCCACAAGGGCATCGTGCGCTTCGCCTCCTGCACTCCAAAGGAGCAGGCAGCGCTCATTGCCGAGAATCCAGATTACGGTGAGATGATCTGCAGCTGCGAAGAGGTCACCAAAGCCGAAATCCTGCAGGCCATTCATAATCCGCTCGGTGTCTCCACCATGACCGGCATCAAATACCGCACCAGAGCCATGATGGGCGGCTGTCAGGGCGGCTTCTGTCAGATGAAGCTGGAGCAGTTCCTCGAGCAGGAGCTCGGAATCGCCCCCGAGGATGTCCGATACAACCGTCAGGGCTCCTGGGTTCTGACAGGATCCATGCGGCAGAATTGATACGGTATTCGTATAAGAATTTTCTCGGAAATGGTATGCGCCATTTCCTCCAAAGGAGGGAATTATGCAACAGATAGATGTTGTAATCATCGGCGGCGGCCCCGCAGGACTTGCAGCTGCCGTAGAACTGCATAAACAAGGTGTACGGGATATGGTCATTCTCGAGAGGGAGTCCTCTCTTGGCGGAATTCTCCGGCAGTGCATTCATGACGGCTTCGGCCTTGGGCGCTTCGGCGAGAGTCTTTCCGGACCGGAGTATGCACAGGCCTTCATTGACGAGGTCCACCAGCGTCAGATCCCTTATAAAACCAGTGCCACTGTACTCAGTCTTACGCCGGAGCGGCTCGTGACCGTGTCCACAAAAGAAGGACTCCTGCAGTATCAGGCCAAGGTAATCGTACTCGCCATGGGCTGCAAGGAGCGCAGCCGCGGTGCTCTCGGAATTCCCGGGGAACGTCCGTCCGGCGTATTCACAGCAGGAACTGCGCAGGCCTACATGAACCTGTACAACCGCATGCCCGGCAAAGAGGTCATCATCCTCGGCTCCGGAGACATCGGCATGATCATGGCAAGGCGCATGACGCTCGAGGGAGCCCACGTGCAGGCTGTTTTCGAACTGATGCCCTACCCTTCCGGTCTTCCCCGCAATATCATTCAGTGCCTGGATGACTACAACATTCCGCTGTATCTGAGCCATACGGTCACCGAAATTCACGGCCGTGAGCGTCTCACCGGTGTGACGATTTCGGAGGTGGACGCAAACCGCTGCCCCATCCCCGGCACGCAGAAGGAATACGCCTGCGATACTCTGATTCTCTCCGTCGGACTGATTCCGGAGAATAAACTCCTCGAGGACGCCGGAATCATCATTGATCCGCACACCAACGGTGCGCTGGTGGATGAGAATCTCCAGACCAATATTCCCGGTGTTTTCTCCGCCGGAAATGTCCTGCATGTACACGATCTGGTCGATTTCGTATCCATGGAGGCCGAGACATTGGCCCGTCACGCCGCATCCTACCTTTCCGACAGCCAGATCCGCAGCTGTGCGCTGGATGTCGTCTGCGGTCAGGGCGTCGGTCACACAGTTCCGCAGAAGGTCAGCGGCAAGAATGATTTTCCCCTTTCCCTGCGTGTCCGCAATCATTACAAGGATTGCCGCATCGTTGTACGCCAGAACGGTGAAGAGGTTGCCTCCAAGAAGATGAAGAAGGCAATTCCCGCAGAAATGATTCAGATGAAGGTTTCTGCTGCAAAGCTGCAGGCAGAAGGTGCTCTGGAGGTGTCGGTAGAATGAAAAAACAATATACCTGTATCGTCTGCCCCAACGGCTGCGATATCACAGCAGAAATTGAAAATGGTCAGGTTATTTCCGTCTCGGGCTACACCTGCCCCCGCGGCGAGCAGTACGTCCGTCAGGAGCTGACCGCTCCCAAGCGTACCATCGCAAGCTCTGTTCTGGTAAAGGGCGGTGTCCTTCCGGTCACCAGTGACCGCCTGACGGCATCCATTCCGAAGGAAATGATTTTCCCCGTCATGGAAGAAATCAAAAAGGTTCAGCTCACCGCACCGGTGGCAGCCGGAACCGTGGTGCTCTCTCACGTGTGCGGACTCGACAGCGACGTGATCACCACCAAAAATGTAGCTGCAGCAAAATGAACCGATCGGCAGCATATACAGCAGTTCCCCCGCCGTTTCCGTGTGGAAACGGCGGGGGATTGTATTTTATGCCATAAAATTAAGTGCAGGAGCCCTTCCTCATCCGGCTGTTCCGTAGACCAGATTCGGCAGCAGCAACACCGCATCCGGGAAGAAGATCATGAACACAATGACCAGTATGACAGCCAGGTAGAATGGCCACCCCTCCTTGAAGGTATCTTCAATAGGGCATTCCATGATATCGGACACTGCATACAGCGCCGTTCCAACCGGAGGTGTCATCACGCCGAAGGTGACCGTTGTCATCATGATCATGCCGAACACCACCTCATCCACACCGACGCTGCGCATAACCGGCAGCAGAATCGGTGTCAGAATCAGTGCAATGACCGTAGTCTCCATGAACATGCCGCATACAAGAAGGAACAGAACAACCAGGAACAGCAGGAGAATGCGGTTGCTGGTGACACTGGTCAATGCATTGGCAATGGTGACTGTGATGTCATCATAGACGATGCCGTAGCCGAACACACCGGAAAAGGCCAGAATGATCGTGATCACCGTGATATCCTTCACGCTGTCTCTTAATGTCTGCAGGAGGCTCTCCCATGTCAGTTCATGATAACATACCGTTCCTACCACCAGCGCATAGGCGCATGCAAAGGAGCCGGACTCCGTCGGACTCATGATTCCGAAACGGATCAGGATGATCAGCAGCACAGGGAACAAAATTGCCCAGATACTCTCCAGCAGCGACTTGAGTATTACCGACAGCGGTGCCGGCTTCTCATGCTCCGGCTTGTAGCCAAAATGATGTGCGCTCCAGGAGGTCGCCAGCATCAGAAGAATGCACATCAGCACGCCGGGAACCCAGCCTGCCATGAACAATCGCCCGATGGACACTTCTCCTACTGTTCCATAGATGAT
>CAVAJA010000090.1:0-2698 GCA_963588615.1 Lachnospiraceae bacterium
ATGCACCACGCGATCTGCATAGGGAGAATCCGGAAAATCGCGGAGATCCAGAATGTATTTTACATGGATTCCCTCCGGAAAATCGCGGAGAATCTCCTGCTGATTCTGATCAATAACCTCAGCCACGCCGCTTCCCACGGTACCAAACCCTAATATTGCGATTTCAATCATATCTCCTCCTTCGCCGCTGTCTGCGGACGCTTTCTGTCATGTCAAACCCGAAACCTTCGGCTTATGCACTCCCCTGAGGGCTTCCAGCCTGCTCAGGAGAACGCTGACATCCTCACTGCTCTGCAGAACCTGCATGCTGATGCTGACCGAGGCCAGCCCTCCGATCGGAATGGATTGGTGAATGGTCAGGATATTGGCTCCAAACTCTGCGATATCTCTGAGAACATCCGACAAAATACCAGTCTCATCGCTGATTTCCATCGATACCGTCAGGGTCATTCCCACCATACTGTTATGAAATTCCGTAATGTCATCTTTGAATTTGTAGTAGGAACTGCGGCTGATTCCGACCAGATCCACTGCATCCTGAATTGTCTTTACCTTTCCGGTTGACAACAGGCGATTTACCTCTACAACCTTCAGCAAGGTCTCAGGCACAGCCCTCTTCCGAATCAGGTAAAAATCAGATTTGGCTTCCTCATTCATATTTTGTTCTTCTCTCGCGGACATTTGTGCGTCAACGTGGGATATACTAACATCACGCACCTAATAATGCAAGCACTTTATATCCCATCCTTCATCGTGTTTTTCCGGTTCGCTTTACTTTAATATTGTAAAATGCTAAAATTTTACCACTGTACAGCATCATCATTGTTGTCCTGTAGGCCTGCAATGGAAATTGAGGGGAATTATGAATAAAAAAATACATACCGCTGCTGTAGATCAACTGTTCGAGGGCATCCTTGCTCTGCAGAACAAGGATGAATGCTATGATTTTTTTGAAGATCTCTGCACCGTCAATGAAATTCTGTCGCTTTCCCAGCGTTTCGAAGTGGCTGCTATGCTGAGACGTCACGAAACTTATCTGAAAATTGCCGAGCAAACCGGTGCCTCAACCGCAACGATCAGCCGCGTCAACCGCTCTTTGAACTATGGCACAGACGGCTATGAACTGGTTATGGAAAGAATTCGGAAAGCAAATGAAAACACGTGAAATATGCCCTAAAATACCGCCAATTTTCTTTACTTTTTCTATCTACTATGGTAAGGTGTGAATTGCTACGGACATGCGTGTCTGCGGCGGTTCATTATTGTTTTTTCATTCAGTGGAGGTAGTTTAGAATGAACAAGGGTACTGTTAAGTGGTTCAACAACCAGAAGGGCTACGGCTTCATTTCCGATTCTGAAGGAAACGATGTATTCGTACATTATTCCGGACTGAACATGGAAGGCTTCAAGTCTCTCGATGAGGGCGAGGAAGTTGAGTATGACGTAATCCAGGGTCAGAAGGGACCGCAGGCCGTTAACGTTACCAAGCTTGGCTGATTCGTTGCTGAGGGAGAGTAGTTTCGGTCACTAATAGATCAAGAGCAGTGTGCCTTTTTCGAATATATAAGCGTTTGCAGCGTATATTTAAATGATTGCACAGATGTAAATGAGCTGATTAGTAACAAAGAGGACATCCTTGCGGATGTCCTCTTTGCTTTGCTCGGTATTAACGTCCCCAGCTTCACGTTCACTTCGCTTTGCCGCTGCCGACAGATCCATCGCGGCATCTTCTCACCAGCGCATCCAGCTCCAGTTCTCCTCCGAACAGATCCAGCGCGCTCCCAACCGTCACATCCATCCTGCCTTCGGACAGATTCTTTACAACGTCCAGGTCATCGTAAGCGTGCACGCCTCCGGCATAGGTGACTGGAAAACCACTTTCCTGCTGCCAGCTTCCCAGAAGCCTCACCAGCTCCTCCTGAATCCCGGCACGCCTTCCTTCTGCATCGGCTGCGTGAATCAGGAATTCATCACAGTACCCCGACAGGAAATTCAGCGTTTCTCTCTCCACGCACAGATCGGTCCTCTTCTGCCAGCGATCTGTCACCACTGCATAGGACCCATCCTCCGTTCGTCTGCACGACAGATCCAGCACCAGATGCTCTCTGGACACAGTCTGAACCATCCGCTCCAACCGCTTCATATCCAGCCTGCCATCCCGGAATACATAGCTGGTGACAATCACATGTGATGCGCCTTCTCTCAGAAAATTCTCTGCTGCCTCCGCCGTGATGCCTCCGCCCACCTGCATGCCTTTCGGATAGGTCCTCAGTGCAGACAAGGCCTGCGCGCGGTCTGCTTCGTAACGAGCCGAATCCGACACCGGATTCAGCAGAATAATATGTCCTCCCGAAAGACCTTTTTCTTTGTATATCTCAGCGTAGTAATCTGCTCCCCGATCGGAAACATAGTTGGTGCTGACCGAGTCATCCCGAAGCGTTCCGCCTACAATCTGCTTCACCCTTCCATCATGAATATCAATGCACGGACGGATTCTCATGCCAGCACATCCTGCATGTCATAGAAGCCTGCCGGTTTCCCGTTCAGATATTTTGCCGCAGCAATGGCTCCCTTTGCAAAAATAGCTCTGCTGTACGCCGTGTGTGAGAAGGTCACAACTTCATCCTGACCGGCAAAGATCACATCGTGATCGCCGACAATCGAACCGCCCCGCACAGAACTGATCCCGATTTCCTTC
>CAVAJA010000091.1:0-2453 GCA_963588615.1 Lachnospiraceae bacterium
AATGAATACCAGTGCAGGAAAGCTGAATATCCCGAGATTAAGGATCTTTCCTTCCATGAAGGGTACCTTCATGGACAAATCCATCCCGTTGAAGTACACCAGAATCAGACCGAAAACAATTGCAATTACAATCTGAAAGGCCATCTTCTGTTTTACAGAAAGTCCGTCGCTGCTCTTCTTTTTCACTTTAAGAAAATCATCCACGAACCCCACCAGTCCGAATCCCAATGTCAGGAACAGCACGGCGAGCACGTCCGGCGTCCTGAAGGCATAAACCAGACAAGCGGCTGCAAATCCCGCCAGAATCATCAGACCTCCCATGTTGGGCGTCCCTGTTTTTGTCAGATGACTTTGCGGTCCGTCGTCCCGCTCCGTCTGCTGTGCCTTAAATCGGATCAGCATCGGAATCAGGAATTTTCCGCTTGCGGCGGATACTGCAAATGCAATCAACATCGGAATTACGATTTTGCTTGTCTCCTGGAAGTTCATATTTCCTCTCCACTAACATCATGCGGTCTGAGGCGTCTCAGATTCCTGCCCCTTCCGCAGCATCATCTACTGTGCCGTCTGTGTTTCCTGATCATCACTCTGTCCCGCCGCATCATCTGACTGTTCTGCTGTCTGTCCTGCTGTATTATTCACGGTTTCGCTTCGGGTGACCGTCGCCTGCTCTCCGTTCACATCAGCAGCAACGTTTCCTTCCGAATCCGCAACTCCTCCTGCATTTCCGGAGGCCTTTCCCGTTCCCAGATTGTCCGGCAGAGCACTGGAGCTGTATTCATGCCCCGTATTCGGATCAATCAGATTTCCGGTGGTCGGATTGATGTAATAACCGGTGGCCGGGTCCACTTCGTAGGATTTCCAGACCGGTGCATCACCGGAGGCATCCTGTGTCTCATCCACCTGCCCTTCCTTCGGGGTCTCGGAATCCACCACGCCGTCATTGTCCGTGTCGTACAAATCCGCCTTTCCGTCCCCATTGGTATCGACTGCGTCCGTCGTTCCGTCTCCATCGGTATCCAGCGGCGTATCCGGTGTCCCGTCTCCGTTGGCATCCACAGCATCCGCCGTACCGTCCTCATCCGTATCAATGTCACAGATGATCGCTACCGCAGCCTGATTGTAGTTGGAGGCTCCGTAGGCCAGCGTATTGGATAAATTCATCTCTTCGAGTTCTGCCTGTTCGTCCTCTGTCAGCTCTTCCGTCATATAGATACCCAGATAAGGCAGTACCTCCGTCAGAACCTTGCGTACAATGCGGGTTGCATACTTTGCATCGTCCTGAGGGTAGTGATTCACTCGATCCACCACCACGTAGATCGCGATCTGCGGGTCATCCGCCGGAGCATACCCGATGAAGGAAACAACGTAATTGGTCTTATCCCTCGGAATCGTCTCTGCCGTACCGGTTTTGCCACCGATCATATATCCGGCAGGCCGTGCCGTGCGGCCCGTACCGTAATCCCCTGCCACTACCTGCAGACACGCCTCCCGAATCTTCGCGCTGGTCTCTTCCGAAACAGTCCGCTTCAGAAGCCTCGGCTCAATGTTCTGTACCGTAGCCCCGCTTGAACTCGTGATCTTGCTCACCACATGCGGCTCATAATAATATCCTCCGTTGATCAGCGAAGAAAATCCTGTGATCATCTGAATCATGGTTACATCAAAGTTCTGTCCGAAGGAATTCGTGGCCAGGTCGACGTCCACCATGCTGTCGGCGGTGTAGATCAGACCATCCGTCCGAACTTCCTTCGCCAGATCAATATTCGTTTTCAGGCCAAAGTTAAAAATCCTCTGGAATTTGCAGAAGGTTTCCTCTCCCGTTGTCAGTGCAATGTCCATCAGCACAACGTTGCAGGAGCGCTCAATTGCCTGCGACAGGGTCAGCAATCCGTCGCCGTCGGTGTTGTGACATTTGATTTCCCATCCGTCAACGCTCAGCGATCCGCTGCAGTAGTAGGATTCATCTCCCGTCAGACTGCCGGATTCCAGTGCCGCAGCCAGTGTAAACGGCTTCGCAGTTGAGCCCGGCTCATAATATGTGGAGATGCAGAAATTATTCCAGAGCGCATACAGGTATCTGGACAGCTGTTCATTGTCCTCTGAGATGGTTTCCACGTCTTCACTGGTCAGATATTCGTACGTCGGTGAATCCGTATCGTCCAGAACCGGCATCCCGACCAGAAGATCTGCGTTGTACGGATCGTTCGGATCAAAGGTCGGCATGCTCGCCATCGCCAGAATCTCGCCGTTGTTCACATTTTGAATGATGCAGCCCACATTGCGCGCGCCGTATCCGTCATGATAATCTCCATCCTGGTACTCATCCATAAACTCCTGGAGATATTTTTCCACAATGCTCTGAATATTCGCATCAATCGTAAGGGTCAGATTGTTGCCGTCCTCCGCAGGAATTACGGTTCTCTGCAGATCCGAGCTGTTGTTGAGATATC
>CAVAJA010000092.1:0-4836 GCA_963588615.1 Lachnospiraceae bacterium
CGCATATTTAACCTTTCAACGTATGAATTCGTCTCTCTATCAGTCCGTTCCGGTGCATCAATGATGGAACAGTCTTGTCCCGGTGAAGCACATCACCATGTCATGGCTGTCAGCCGCCTCAATCACATTGTCATCCCGCACAGAGCCGCCGGGTTCCGCCACATATTTTACGCCGCTCTTAAACGCACGCTCGATGTTGTCCCCAAACGGGAAAAACGCATCCGATCCCAGAACCACATCGGTGTTCTGCGACAGCCAGGCCTTTTTCTCCTCTCTTGTAAAAACATCCGGCTTCGTGGTGAATACTCTCTGCCAGCTTCCTTCAGTCAGAAGGTCTTCATATTCATCCCCGATATAAAGATCAATCGCATTGTCCTTGTCCACGCGCTTTACATCGTCTCTGAAAGGAAGGTTCAATACCTTTTCCGACTGCCGAAGCCACCAGTTGTCAGCCTTCTGTCCTGCCAGTCTGGTGCAGTGAATCCGGGACTGCTGTCCTGCCCCGATGCCGATTGCCTGTCCTCCCTTCACGTAGCACACAGAATTGGACTGTGTGTATTTCAATGTGATCATGGCAATTGCCATATCATCGATCACATTCTCCGGAAGCTCTTTGTTCTTCGTCACAATGTTCTCGAACATCTTGTGATCAATTACCAGTTCATTACGTCCCTGCTCAAAGGTAATTCCATAAACCTGCTTATGTTCAACGGGGGCAGGAACATAGGAAGGATCCATCTGGAGAATGCAGTAATTGCCTTTTTTCTTGCTCTTTAAGATTTCCAGTGCCTCCTCCTCGTATCCGGGGGCAATGACACCGTCCGAGACCTCGCGGTGAATCAGCCTTGCCGTTGCCGCGTCACAGGTGTCCGAAAGGGAGATGAAATCTCCGAAGGAGCTCATCCTGTCAGCGCCTCTGGCCCTTGCGTAGGCGCTCGCAAGAGGTGTCAGCTCTCCCATGTCCGCCACCCAGTAAATGCTGGATTCCACCTCCGTCAAGGGCAGACCGATGGCTGCGCCTGCAGGAGAAACGTGCTTGAAGGACGCTGCAGCAGGCTTTCCCGTCGCTCTTTTCAGCTCGGAAACCAGCTGCCAGCCGTTCAGGGCATCCAGCAGATTGATATATCCCGGGCGTCCGTTCAGAACGGTGACCGGAAGCTCTGCATCATTCTCCATATACACCCTTGCAGGCTTCTGATTGGGGTTGCATCCATATTTTAATTCCATTGAATTCATGAAGTTTCCCTTTCTGTCGTTACACATTCCTGTTGACAATTCTGGTCTCACAAGTGCCGGTTGCAATATCAATAAAACGCGTAAACAGCGATACCTTGTTGTCCTCGTTCAAGGCTCCCCAGATGCGGCTCGTAAAGGAATCGATGCTGCCGGTAAATTCCTCATCAAAATCACAGGCAAGCGGCTCCCCTGCAAAGGAGGGAAGCGGATCTGCATCATCCTCATAGGTGGAGAGGAATCTTCCTCTTCCTTCCTTCGGGTTTTCATACGCAAAGGTATAGCGCAGCGTTGATTCCGGATCTCCATCGTCTGTCTTCAGAATGGACATTCCGAAATTGAAAATCCCCTGTTCGATGTGGAGAACCGCCGAGATTCTTGGGGTATAATTCGGGCCGTCCGGCTCGAATTCCCGACACCGAAGAGACTGCTCGAACGTCAGCTGATGATCCAGCCCGTCATAGATGGTGTCGGTCTGATCACCATTGGTGATGATGGTCTTGTTGCCGAGAACACGTACCGGAGCATAGATGATCAGACTCGGATCCTCCATTTTAGCAGGATCAAACGCCCGCGTACGAATTCCATCTCCTTCTGTGACGAACACGCGGTTCCGGCTGTTCCCGCTGCGCCCCATGATGAAATACGCCGCCACAGCCTTGCTGCCATCCTTTGATCTTCCAACGAAAATACCCCTTCCGGGATAACTGCGTTCCTTCAGTCTCTCTTCCAGATTCGCCACGATGCCTACCTCCGAATACATGCCTTTGCCTGCTCCTGCTGCCTGCTCGAATATCTGCTCTCCTGTCTGCGGACAGAGATGAACGATTCTATACAGATCACACTAACCACTCTATTTTACTCTGAAGCAGAATATGCCGCAACTGTCAGAACGCCGAACAAAAAACTCCCTCACCGGCCCGTGAGCCGATGAAGGAGCTTCTCATTTTGTATCTGTTCAGCACCTGACGATTTCAACATGAATCGGCCGCTTGCGGACGGATTCATGATTGAAATTGTCAGCTGGGCGAGGTGCGGAGCACCACCGACCAGCCGCATCGAGGTTTTCCGAAGGAAGATCGAGATGCGGGTTCTGAACAGATCCCTCATTTTCTGCTATTTCCGCAGCCGGTATTACTTTCCAAGCTGAGCGTCGTTGTTGCCGGAGTCGGATGTAAACAGCTCGAGCATGTTGATCGGGTCGTCATAGTCAGCCAGCCAGCCCTCACGTGCAACGTCGAAGTTGCCGTTCTTGCGGTCGTTCAGGAAGGTCTGCCAATCTTCTACCGTAATCTCCATGGTGATGCCGATCACAGCCAGATCCTGCTGGATTGCCTGTGCAACGCCTTCATGACCGGTACCCTCATTGGTGAGGTAGTTGATGTTGATCGGAGTGGACTCGGACAGCATATTGTTGTCGTCGAACTCAAAGCCAGCTTCCTTCAGCAGTTCAATTGCGCCATCTACATCAACATCAGCGCTGTAGTAGCCAAGATCATCTGCATAAGGGAAGGTATATGCATCATCGTTTGCCTTGAAGATGCCGCCGTTGCTGTCGCTCATGCCTGCAGGAACGAAGGAAGTAGCAACCTGCTGCTCGGTCTGACCGATGGTGTCAACAATGTACTGGCGATCGATCAGCTTTGCAATTGCACGGCGCTCCAGGGCAGCCTGTGTTGCAGTCAGTCCCTCGAACATAGCGGAATTTACGTTGAAGGCAACATAGTAGGTTCCCATGTTCGGGATGATGTGGAAATCATCGCCGTCCTTCAGGTTCTGAATCTCATTCGTAGGAACAGTATCCGCAAAGTCGATGTCACCGGCCTGATATGCTGCAAGGATTGCAGTATCATCCGCAGACAGCATGAAGTCCAGCTCGTCTACTGATACATTCTCTGCATCATAGTAGTAAGGGTTCTTCACATAGACCATGGACTCGTTGTGCTTCCACTCCTTCAGCACATAGGCGCCGTTGGATACGAAGCCAGCCTCAGAAGCCCAGGAACCCGGATTGGTCTCCCAGTCAGAAGCAGCCTCAACAGAAGCCTGCTGTACCGGCATGAATACCGGGAAGGAAAGAAGGCTCATCATGTAAGGGCAGGGAGCCGTCAATGTAAAGGTGATGGTGTAATCATCGGTAGCTTCCAGTGCCAGCTCCGGTGCAGAGCCGTCGCCATAGCCCTTAAATACAGAGAACAGATAAGAGTAGTCAGAAGCTGTAGCAGGATCTGCTGCTCTGTTCCAGGAGTAAACAATATCATTCGCATTCAGATCAGAGCCATCGGACCACTTCAGACCTTCCTTCATGTGAATGGTATATGTCAGGCCGTCCTCAGAGATTTCCGGATCACCGTCAGCCAGAGCTGCAACGATATCGCCATCCGCATTGCTGGTATAAAGTCCTACGAAGGAGTTGGCAGCCAGGCATGCACCGTCAACGGTGGAATTCAAAGCAGGATCCAGGTGATCCGGCTCAGATGCCAGATTGATCTTCATGACATCTGCATTCTCGCCGTTCTTCTTGCAGTACATGAAGTACTTGGTGCCGAATACCGTGGAGTAATCTCCGGTCCACTCGGTCTTCTCCAGATACAGATCATTGTAGTAATACAGGGGCAGTACAGCGCCGGTAGCCATCAGCATGTCCTCGGCCTCGTGAAGCTTTGCCTCACGCTCAGCAGAATCTGTGGTCACACGGATATCAGCGATCAGATTGTCATAATCATCCCACTTCGGTGAGTAGGAGTAATCATCTCTCCCCTCGAACTCCATCGCAACGGTGTCCTCGGATGTCTCTTCCGTCGTCCCTTCTTCTGCATCCTCAGAAGTCTCCTCGCTGCTCTCCTCCGTGGTCTCTGCGTCCGAAGAGGATGCAGGAGCGGAAGAAGCATCTGAGCAGCCAGCCAAGAGGCTTGCGGACATAACGCCTGTAAGCACCAGTGCCAAAACTCTCTTTTTCATAATTCCTCCCTTTGGAAAAATGAATACATCGATGATCCGCGCCGGTTAAAACACTGCCGGCCCGTCCGCCGATGCATCTGGACAATAAAGGTTTTCCCTTCCTCGTCCCTTACTGCAACAGATCCGGGAAAATCCCGAATCTTGATAACAGACTTCTTTCTCAGCAGAAATTCTCGCTCCTGCGGAAAATTCTTTGACTTCTCATCAAAATTTCTCCCGCGAAAAATGGATTTCCACCTTGAAAAAGCCTGACATCAACAATCTCATAGGATCAGGAGACAATAATGCACCTTCTCTTCCATATCTTCAAGACAAATTTCCTGATCCAGCCGTCATTTTCGGTAATCATTCACAGTTTCCTGCAAATTACTGCCGTGCTCTCTCTGCTCATGCAGCGCACCCGAAAATTCGGTCATTTATTTCACCCAGCAGGCAACCATATGTCCATTGCCTCGATCCGTCAGGTGAGGACACTCTTTTGCGCACTGCTCCGTCGCGTAGCGGCATCTTGTCCGGAACGGGCAGCCGCTCGGCATGTGCAGCGGCGAAGGAATGTCTCCCTCCAGAACAATTCGCTGGGATGCTCTCGCCGTTCTCGGATCCGGGATCGGAACTGCCGACAGAAGCGACAGCGTATAAGGA
>CAVAJA010000093.1:0-2334 GCA_963588615.1 Lachnospiraceae bacterium
CTTCCTGCTCAAGCAGCAGGAAGAGGAGGCGATGAAGAGCGGCATCCGCGGTGATGTCAAGGACATTGCGTGGGGGTCTCAGATTCGTTCCTATGTACTGCAGCCCTATACGCTGGTGAAGGACACCAGAACACAGGAAGAGACATCCGATACAGATGGCGTACTGGACGGCGGAATTGACCGCTTCATCAACGCATATCTTAAGATGCAGGCAAACGGGGGAACATCAGAGAACGCAGGAAATTAAAGTGTGGGGCTGTGTCATTTCAGCAGCGTATGAGGCGAGCAGCCGATCACAGGAAAACTTCAAAAGCAGGTCAATTTCCGAAGAAATTGACCTGCTTTTTTGTAATAAAAAGTGAATTTAATTTACTTTACATCGATGGAGTTCGTTCCGTCTGCATGCTCGAAGGCTGCCAGCTCAGGATGCTCGCGCTTTTCAGGAGTGTAGTTCTCATAAGAAGGCTTTCTATGAGTCTGCTCGGACCAGATCTTGTCCGCAACAGGAGCCCATTCCTTCGCATAATCATCACACTTTGCACAGAGGTGATCTACCTCCTCAGGAGATTCCAGATTGGTCTGGTGGGCGCCGGTCTGTTCGACAATCTGACGCAGGAGCTGAGGATTTTCCAGCATCGGGCAGGGGCGAAGGTGATTGCGGTTGAAAGGCTGTCCTTCGTGGTATGCCTTGAACAGAGGACTCTGGAGCATCTCCAGAATGCTGTTGTCATGAATATTGGTGTTGGAGAAATGAATGAACACGCAAGGCTCCGCATCGCCGTTGGAGTTGATGTGGAAATAGTTGCGGCCTCCGGCAATACATCCGCCGACATATTCACCGTCATTCTGGAAATCCATAGGATAAAAACAGATATCACTGTCCTTGCTGCGAACTTCACGGATGCGCTTGATCATGTACTGGCGCTGTTCCACGGTAGGCATCAGTTCAGGAGCGGCATTGTTTCCGACCGGCATCAGATGGAAGTAGAAGCCAAAACGAGCACCCTTTTCCTCCAGAAGATGGAAGAAGGCATCACTGGTAACCGCTTCAACATTGGCTCTCGTGTAGCAGATGGAGGTACCGAAGAGGATGCCGTGTTTCTTGAGGAGATCCATAGCCCTCATAACAGCGGCGTAGTGCCCGTCGCCGCGGCGTGCATCGTTGGTGTCCGGTGTTCCCTCGATGGAGAGCATGAAGGTGATGTTGCCGAGCTGGCGAACCCGCTCACACATCTCATCCGTGATGAGCGTAGAGTTGGAATACAGACCGAAGAAGCAGTCATTGTGCTTTTCGGCAAGCTTGAAGATGTCGTTCATGCGAACGGTCGGTTCGCCTCCGGTCATCATATAAAGATAAGCACCGAGCTCCTTGCCCTGTGTAACGATCTTATCCATGTCATCAAAGGAAAGATTTGCCTTGTGTCCGTAGGTTCCGGACCAGCATCCCACACAGTGCATATTGCAGGCCATCGTGGGATCGAAAAGGATCAGCCACGGAATATTGCAGTTATATTTTTCACGATTGGCGCGAATCATCTTTGTGCCGCGAAGAAAAGCCTCATACCCGAGGTTCATGATAGCTACCTTGGCGTAGTGAGGATCCGTTTCGTCAATGATGCGGTTGATGTATTTGATCCAGCGATTGTCAGGATCATTGATAGCTGCACGAACAGCATCCAGCTTCTCAGCGGAAGCTCCCTTGCCGTAGAATTTTGCTACCAGATCGACAATCTTGAGATATGTTGCGTTGCGGTCTCCGGAATTCTTTACTGTTTTCAGCAGTCCGTCAACCATGACAGAGATCGCCTGTCTCTCTGCAGCATGTGTCAGATTCTCCATTTTACTTGCCATAGTTTTCCTTCCTCCTTCGGCGAATTTCTGTCCTCATTCGAAACGCTGCAAGCCGATTTGAATAGACATCACGTCCGCAATTCGCCGGAATATCATTATGAAATCATTTTCTTTTGAACTATCGGTTATTCTAGTCCTGCATTTTTTGAATTTCATTGGACAAAATCTGATGAGTGTCCATTTTTGAGGAAAGAGGATTTCGAAAATCGGAAGAGAAATCAGCCTTTTCGAAATCAGAATTCAGCAAGGAGAATGTCCTTTGGGGCGCTTCTCGAAGATATTTAATATCGCCTGATCGGCATGGGATCTTTGTGAAATGCGAGAAACAGCCGGAACAACCCGGAATAGATCAGAGAGAGGCAGTAAAGACCTGCGGCAAGTCTCGCAGAATCGAGCAGGAACAATCCGACGACGGAACACACAATGACGGATCCCCCCGAGATCATTGTGACATACCAGGAACGGACATGAACCTTCCTGGCC
>CAVAJA010000094.1:0-3950 GCA_963588615.1 Lachnospiraceae bacterium
TTCCTGGCCTCGAGAGCCCGCAGCGTAATGACAAGACCATGGAACAGATTTATGGCAATAAGATACAGCATGACATATCGAACGGACACATTGTTGAGGGAAAGGGCAAAAAGACCCACATCGAGTGTGATCACACCTTGGAACAGAATTCGCCAGCCGCCCACCATTTTCCTTGCCATGAAGAGGTAATAAGCAATTTGCTGCAGTCCGTTTACCGTAAGCGTGAGCATGAGCAGGAAGAGGACAATATAGTATCCATATGTGCCGAGGTACAGAATTCCTGCGACAAGGAGCAGGAGGAGAATGCCCAGGAATGTATTTGCAATGCGATGCAGTTTGTTCATCGTTGTGACCTTTCTGCGTGCAGGACAAGGAGTGCCGCAGACGCAGTTTATAAATTTCACGACGGCGAATGCGGCTTGAAATCGTTTTTTTTTTCGGTGATTCTGCAAGCTGTTATACGAGGTTATTGCCGGAGCGGCGAATTTTGTCTGTTACCATCTGCTTTTGCAGGAGAGCAGCCTCAATAAAGCGGCCAAGCGGTGTTTCATCCTTGCTGTCAGGTGCTGCAGCCAGATATTCATGTCCCCAGTCATCAAGGCAGAAGTCGGGGATTTCCCGCCCGGATAATCGCTCCCCCAGATTTTTCCATTCTCTTGAAGCATTCAATTGCCTTCGCTCGAGAATCGCCGCAATCTCGCTTTTGAATGGAGCGGCAGCTTCTGTGCCGTAGGTATCCTTTAAAAATGCAGGATGTTTGCCGCCAAGAAATTCCAGTGCAAAGATCATCTGGCAGAAGGCCTGCCAATAGTCGGAAGGATTGTCCTTGATGACTTCTGCATAATTTCCCCAGGCAGGCAGATATTTGTATCGGATAAAGCTGTAATCCGGAAGATGTCCGGCCCTTCCGTGTCCCAGATTCATGACAGAACGCTCCATCCCGCGGAATACCGTGTTCGTATAATTACTGTGGACCGGGTCATCCGGGGAAGAGACGCTGTGACTCCAGCGAATGCGCTGTTCGCGGCAGCCGCCGCTTTCCGGGATGAGTTCGAAAAAATTAAAATCTGTGTTGTTGATGACAAGAGACGGTGTTCCTGCAAAATAGCGGTGTGCCCAGGTATCCGCCAGTACGTGCATTGCGATACCGAAGGCCTCCGGCGAGCTGTCCTTTGCAAGCAGAACGGTGTCTACAAGAAGATCACTGTTGGTGTCACAGATCAGCCGATATTTGTTCCGGTAGCTGCGGGGGCCGCCGATCCCACTGGCATGGAGGTCGAAGGGCAGAAAGTGAAAGGATGCCCAGATGCGGGTCATATGCCGGAGGCTTGCGTTGTCCATGTGACTGTTCATCAGTTCCAGCTGCAGCTGCGTTGTAGCTGCCGACAGCGGTGCATGGACACTTTGCAGAAACGATCTGGAGCAGCAGTCTACGAACTGCGCGCTGCGGCAGATCGCAAGGCTTTGTTCATGAGAACAGCCGGCCAGATAGGCAGCACAATAAGTTGCGTAATAATGAAAATCTTCTTGCATAGCAATACCATCGTATCATTTAAAAGGACTCTGAGCAGCTGCAAACTTGGAGCAAGAATTTTTTACGAACAGCCGCTTCTGCGCACGACACATGCGGATACAGCCAGATGAAAGGACGTCATAAGGGAGGTGAACTCCAACAAGGCAGAGGCCAGAGAAGTTCCGATATCTGCTCCATGAAAAACCTGCCCCGCATAGTAAACGAGGGAAAGAGATGCGGTGATAACCATGAAGCAGGAGAGAACAATATAAGTGAATTTACGCTGACGGATCCCCCTGGCCTCTTTGCAGGCAGACAGACCGACATACAGACGAATGAGAATGATGCAGACAACCATCAGGATGGAAATACCGTATGTTGCAGCGGTGAGCAGCATCGAATGGTCTGTGTCGGACTGCTGGATCAGTGCATAGACATCCTCTTTGAAGAGAAATAATGTCAGAATCGTCTTAATTCCGTCCCAAAGACCGAAAAAAATGACTCCCATTCCTGCAATGGACAGCATATTCTGCGCTTTCCGAAGTCGGATCTGGGCGGAATCATGAATTAAATGCTCTGTAATGGATGTCTGCATAATGAACTCCTGGATCGGAGATTTTTGGCCGATCTGCGGTCCAATTGACAAGTGAATGGTGACTGACGACATTATAGCAGAGATGAAAAAGGGTGGGACAGTCTTGACAGACATCCAGCACGGGACTAATGTTGGTATGTTCATGTAGGTGCGGTCGTGGACTGGAATACGGCTGCTCATATTGCGCTAGGGGAGCGAACGCTGAGAATCGCTGTCGTCGAAACGGATTTGTGAGACAGTGAGACCCTTATTACTTGAACCGGATAATACCGGCGGAAGGAAGCAGGACCGGCTGATGCTGAGGAATTGATACCGTGATCCCTTCGGATGTATTTTTTTCGATTTGGGAAGAGATCTGTTAGGATGCGGTTTTGTTCACATGAGACAGACACCGATCACCCGATCCCCTCCTGCGTTCTTATGAAGGAGGTTTTATTATGTCTATTTTTGCAACTCTTGCGGAAGACGGCAGCTATTCGCTGACGGGGGCAGGCTACACCGTTCTGGTGCTCATTATGCTGGCTCTTCTTCTGGCTGCCTGCTATGCAACGAAGGCAGATCAGAAAGGCAAGACAGGAACGCGCCGTCTCGTATTTTCTGCGATGGCGATGGCGCTTGCCTTTGTCACCAGTTTCATCAAGTTTCTGAGCCTTCCCATGGGCGGCAGCATCACGCTGTTTTCTATGTTTTTCATCTGCCTGATCGGTTACTGGTATGGACTTCGCTCAGGACTCATGGCAGCAGCGGCCTACGGCATTCTGCAGCTGGTGACAGGGCCTTATATCATCAGTATGCCGCAGATGCTCTGCGACTATATTTTCGCATTCGGGGCTCTGGGACTTTCCGGAATATTCAGCAACTCTAAGAATGGTCTGGTAAAGGGCTATCTTGTCGGCGTGATTGGAAGATTTGTATTCGCCTTTCTGTCAGGATTGATCTTCTTCGGTCAATATGCACCGGAGGGAATGAGCCCTGCTGCATATTCGGCGGCCTATAACGGAATTTACATCTTTACGGAGGCAATTATCACGGTGATCATCATCCTGCTCCCGCCGGTTGCCGGGGCATTGAAGCGCTGCAAGGTGATGGCTGTACAGGAATGATTGTCACTGCGAGCAGCAGAATACGGAAAACAATAGGAGCAGTAAGAGGAAAGCCCGCGCGGAGAGGATCCGGCGGGCTTTTCGATTGTCCAGAGAGATCCTATGTTATACTCATAGCTGCGGAGGATGCAGCCGGGAACGATCCCTGCGGTGGTTTCCGGGCAAGCGGATTCGGGAGAATGGACGTGTATTTTTCCTGATTTCAGGAATCAGAATAGAACAGGAGCAGAACGGACAATGGCATATGAAAAAATATTATTTGATTTAGACGGCACACTGACAGAGTCAGGACCCGGAATCACGCATGCAGTACAGTACGCATTGCAGCAGGTTGGAATCGAGGAACCGGACAGGGCCGAGCTTGAGTGCTTTGTGGGTCCTCCGCTGAATGTGATGTTCCGTCAGCGCTACGGAATGGATGATGAGACATCTGCCGAGGCAATCAAGTGTTTTCGCAAGGTATATGACGGCGGAATGATTTTTGAGAATCGGGTGTATGAAGGAATTCCAGAGCTGCTGCAGGAACTGCACGAGCAGGGGATTCAGCTGGCAATTGCATCATCAAAGCCGCTTCCTATGGTGCACAAGGTGCTGGAACATTTCGGACTGGAAAAATATTTTGACGTCATTGTGGGCGGAAAACCTTCTGCGGAGGAGGACAATCAAAGCAGTGCGGATCATAAGCTGCAGATGGTGAAGGAAGCCCTTATGAAAATGGGGGTCGAGAATGCATCACAGG
>CAVAJA010000095.1:0-3108 GCA_963588615.1 Lachnospiraceae bacterium
TACCAGCATGGATGGAGACGGCACAAAGGCAGGATACGACATTGCACTGACGAGAGCTATCTCCGATGCCGTGAACATTCCTGTGGTGGCTTCCGGCGGAGCAGGGACAAAGGAGCATTTTCTGGAGGCACTTACGGAAGGCGGGGCAGATGCGGCACTGGCAGCCTCACTGTTCCATTTTAAAGAGCTGGAAATTTCTGAGGTAAAGGAATATCTGAAGGAACATGGCGTTCCGGTTCGGCTGTAACGTATAAAGAAGGAGAAGATCATGACACAATCATCAATGCCAAGTGGTATCTGCGGCGAGGCACAGCCAAGAGAGGTTCTGCATTTTTTTGAAGAGCTCTGCAAAATCCCGCATGGATCCTTTCATGTAGAAGAAATCAGCAACGCATTGGTAACGTTTGCAAAGGAACGAAATCTGGAATATGTTCAGGATGAAAGCTTCAATGTGATCATCAAAAAGAAAGCGAGTGAGGGAGCGGCGGATCGCGATCCGATCATTCTGCAGGGACACATCGACATGGTTCTGGATAAGGAGCCGGGATGCCAGCTGGATCTGGAGCGGGAGCCGATTAAACTGTGCTGTGACGGTGAATATTTGTATGCAGACGGGACTACGCTGGGAGGAGATGACGGCATCGCGGCAGCCATGATGATGGCACTTCTGGACGACGATACGATTCCGCATCCTCCGCTGGAGTGCGTTTTTACGACAAATGAAGAGGTCGGACTTCTGGGAGCCTCTGCCCTTGATACGAGCGTTCTGCAGGGGCGCAGAATGATCAATCTGGATTCGGAAAAGGAAGGAATCTTTATTGTCGGATGTGCCGGCGGAGCTCAGGAGAGAATACATCTTCCTATCAAGAGGAAAAAGCATTTCGGAAAAGTTCTGACGATCTCGGTTACCGGGCTTCTTGGCGGCCACTCGGGAATGTGTGTCGGCATGGGAAGAGCTAATGCAGATTTACTGATGGGGAGAGTACTTTCCAGGCTGCGGGATCAGGTGGATTTCCGGCTGATCTGTGTGGAGGGAGGTCTCAGAGATAATGCCATTCCGCGCAGCTGCTGTGCAGAGCTGCTGGTGAATGAGGAGACGGATGCACAAAAGATACAGGAACTGATTGGAGAAGAGGCGAAGAAGATTGCGGCGGAGTATCGGGAGACAGATCCCAACATTGTCTGGTCTGCAGAGTGGAAAGAGAATGCCGGAAAGGCGGTGAAGGCCATCACCAGAAAGGATACCGCGAAGGTGATTGCCTATCTGATGCTGGCAGCTGACGGCGTGCTTGAATGGGAGCCTCTGCAGAAGGGTCTTCCCAGAACTTCGCTGAATCTCGGGATCTTAAAAACCACGCAGAAGGAGCTGACGGCGGTGCACATGATTCGCTCCAGCGTGAATGCACAGAAGGACTATGTGCAGAAAAAGATTCAGACTCTGGTACACGTTCTGGGGGGCAGTTCAGAGACAGAATCCGCCTATCCTGCATGGGAAAGAGGATCGGAATCTCCCCTGTGCGATGCGATGGTGAAGATCTATGAGAAACAGACAGGAGAGAAGCCTGCGGTAACGGTGTTCCACTGCGGACTGGAGTGCGGACTGTTCACCGATAAGATGAAGGGACTTGACTGCGTGTCCATAGGTCCGGACATGATGGATGTGCACACAGCAAATGAGAAGCTGTCCATCGCCTCAACAGAGCGCACATGGAAGCTGCTGCTGGCAATCTTGCAGGAGATCTAGGATGGCGGGAATTACGAATGATTGGCTGCCTGCCTTAAAGGGGGAATTCGGGCAGCCGTACTACAAACAGCTGTATGGTTTCGTTCAATCTGAATATCGGACGAAGGTGGTTTATCCGCCGGCGGAGGATATCTTCAATGCGCTGCACTTGACACCTCTTTCAAAGGTGAAGGTTGTGATTCTGGGACAGGATCCCTATCATGAACCGGAGCAGGCACACGGACTTTGTTTTTCGGTTCTGCCGTCACAGAAGACGCTGCCGCCTTCTCTCGTGAATATCTACAAGGAGCTGCATGATGATGTGGGCTGCCGCATGCCCAACAACGGATATCTGGTCCACTGGGCAGAGCAGGGAGTTCTGCTGCTGAACACGGTTCTGACGGTGCGGGCGCATACGGCGAATTCACACAAGGGACAGGGCTGGGAGCAGTTTACGGATGCCATTCTGAAGGCGGTAAACGAGCAGAACCGGCCGATTGTCTTTATGCTCTGGGGGTCTCAGGCTCAGGCTAAAATACCGATGCTGACAAACCCGCAGCACCTGATCCTGAAGGCTCCGCATCCGAGTCCCTTGTCGGCATATCGTGGTTTTTTCGGATGCGGACATTTTTCAAAATGCAATACTTTTCTGGAGGAGCACGGAGCAGCACCCATCGACTGGCAGATCCCGGACGTGTAGAGTTCGTAAAATGTGCAGACAATGTGCTGCCGGCGGCAGCATCGGGACAGCCGTTCGGACGCCGCCTTGCCGCTGATCGGCGGGCAAACTGTGATTTTGGCACGGAACTTTGCAGGAGGATTTGCGGTAAGGTCTGGTATAGTACAGGTCGGTGTGGTAAGATTAGCAGAGGCTAATTTGTATACAAATATACAATGTGCATCGATGAGTCGATATGCGTTGAAATTGAGGAGAGTTATGAAAAAAACAGCGTTTCTGACAAAGGCAAAGGCAGAGGAGATTGCAGCATCAGGACATCCGACCCCGTTTCATATTTATGACGAGAAGGGAATTCGTGAGAATTGCAGGGCGGTGAAGGAAGCTTTTGCTTGGAATCCGGGATTTCGCGAGTATTTTGCGGTGAAGGCGACGCCGAATCCTTATATTATGCAAATCATGCAGGATTATGACATGGGATTTGACTGCTCTTCGGAGGCAGAGCTGGTGCTTTCGGAGGCAGTGGGGGCAGACGGAGCGCACATCATGTTTTCCTCCAACGAGACGCCGGATCGTGAGTACGTCAAGGCCAGGGAACTTGGTGCGATCATCAATCTGGATGACATCACACACATTGCCACATTGGAGAGATTGTTCGGAGATACTTTTCCGGAAACGATGAGCTGCCGGTATAATCCGGGGGGAGTGT
>CAVAJA010000096.1:0-8991 GCA_963588615.1 Lachnospiraceae bacterium
TTGCTGCCTTACCCTTTCAAAACCATGCGGCACGAGTATGACTGTATCCCAAAACAGTACGATATCAATAATTGCCCAGAACCTTCAGATTCTTTGATTCATCTCTCAGTCCCCGCAGCGCATTCCGAACAGCCGGGTCCTCCATGTTCCCGTCAAAATCAATAAAAAATCGATATTCAAAACTCCGATCCCGGATGGGGCGGCTCTCGATCTTATTCATATTCAGATTGTTGTATATAAAATGCGACAACACGCGGTACAAGGCGCCGCTCTCATGCTCTGTCTCCAGAACAATTGATATCTTTCGTCCGCTGCGCAGGAAGACCTTCCGATTCGTAACTATAATGAACCGTGTCGAATTGTTGTCGGAATCATTAATTCCTTTTTCCAGAATCTCCAGTCCGTATGCTTTCGCCGCGTACTCCGATCCGATGGCAGCCTCTTCAACACTTTGATCCCCTGCCACCTTTTCCGCCGCATAGGCATTGTTCTGCATTCCCACCTGCTGCCACTCCGGATGCTGATCCAGATAATGCTCGCTCTGCATCAGCGACTGTGGATGGGAATAGACCCTTCGAACCGTCTCGATTGTCGTCCCCGGAATCCCCATGAGGCAGTGACGAATCGGAATGATCTGTTCTCCGACAATGTAGTTTTCGAACTCAAAAAGCAGATCGTAATTCTGCGAAACGATCCCTGCCGTTGAATTCTCGATCGGCAGAATCGCATAATCGGCAGCACCTTCTTCGATGGCAGACATTGCGTCTCGGAAGGTCTCCACATGGAAATTATCAATCTCTTCTCCGAAGAACTGTTTCATTGCAGCCTCAGAATATGCTCCGGGAGCCCCCTGATACACTACTCTGGTATGTTCATCAATCAGGGAATCCACCGGTATGAAAGGAAGTCCCCTCAGCTGTCCCTCCTCCTCCATGACGCGGTACTGGCACTTCCTGCTGATCGCCATGATCTGTTCGTATAACTCATGTACCGCCCTTCGATTGAAATCACTGCCGGCCATATTGGCAAGCGTTGTCAGCTTTTCCTGTTCTCTCTTTTTATCCAGGACCTTTTTCCCGGATTTAATCTTATCTGCCGCAACCAGCCTGGAAATTTCCATCCGCTCCTCAATAAGCTTCACGACCTGTGCATCAATCTCGTCCAGTTGCTGCCGATATTCCAGTAATCCCATTCCGTCTCCTATCCTGCCTGCAGCAGATGACACTGCACGCAGAAATTTTGATCTCTCCAGGCCTGCAAGCTGCGCATGCATCTGCCTTCATCTGTTGTCTTCCATCTTTGCCAGCTTTGCAGCCTGATCTGCTGCAATCAAAGCATCCAGAATCTCATCCAAGGTCCCATTCATAACAGCATCCAGATTGTATACCGTCAGTTTGATTCGATGATCGGTCACTCTCGACTGCGGGAAATTGTAGGTTCTGATTTTCTCCGAGCGATCGCCGGTTCCGATCTGCGACCTGCGAAGGTCCGCCTCCTTATCGTGGCGGTTCTGCACCTCCAGATCGTAGAGCTTGGATCGCAAAAGCGCCCACGCCTTATTCTTATTCTGCAGCTGCGAGCGTTCCGTCTGAGAGTAGATCACGATCCCGGTAGGAAGGTGCGTCAGACGAACTGCCGAGTCCGTCGTATTGACGCCCTGTCCGCCGTTTCCGGATGCCCTCGTAATATCAATGCGCACATCCTCCATCGGAATGTCAATATTGATATCCTCCGTGACCTCCGGCATAACCGCAACCGTAATCGTGGACGTGTGTATGCGTCCCTGCGATTCCGTTGCCGGAACTCTCTGCACTCTGTGCACCCCGCTCTCATATTTCATTCTGGAATAAGCACCCTGTCCCATGATCATAAAGTTCACAAACTTCATGCCTCCGATGCCGCTCTCCTCAAAATCCAGAATCTCTGTTTTCCATCCCCTGCGTTCCGCATAATGAACATACATGCGGTAGATCTCTGCCGCAAACAATGCCGCCTCATCTCCGCCGGCGCCGGCACGGATCTCGAAAATAACATTCTTGTCATCGTTCGGATCCTTCGGGAGAAGGAGAATCTTCATCTCTCCTGTAAGCTGCTCCACCCGCTGTTTGGCATCCGCAAGTTCTTCTCTTGCCATTTCCTTCATCTCCGGATCACTCTCTCCGTTAATGAGTTCCAGGGCATCTTCTGCGTCCTGATTTGCTTTTTTATACGCGCGGTAGGTTTCCACCACAGGAGTCAGATCCGTCTGCTCCCGCATCAAAGTCCGGTAGCGATCCATATTCTGAACCACCTCCGGAGAACTCAATTCAATTCCAATCTCCTCATAATGCAGGAGAACCGATTCCATACTCTCGAACACGCTATTCCCTCACGACTGTACATTGCATAACCCCCGGACATCTGTCCTGCAGATGCGCCGGCACGGCATCTTTTCCCTACAACTGTTCTGCAGATCCCTGCACCACTCTGTCAAGTCCGCCGTAATCTTTGAAAATTTCAATTCCGGCAAAGCCGGCTTCCTTCATCAATGCCGCGATGGCATCCGCTTCATCAAATCCGGACTCCATTATTATAGTCCCTTCCGGACACAGATGTCTCCTTGCCTCCCGAAGGATTTTCCTATAGAAAACAAGACCATCCTCTCCCCCGTCCAGAGCAGCATACGGTTCTCCTGTTCGAACCTCCGGCTCCAGTGTCGGGATGACCCCCGTCGGCACATACGGCGGATTGGAAACGATGAGATCGAACTTCTCCTCTTCAACAGGCTTCCAGAGATCTCCCTGCAGGAAACGTGCTTTCTTTGTAAGCTCCAGATTTTCGCAGTTCTGCCTGGCGGCCTTCAAAGCTTCCCCGCTGATGTCAGTTCCCAGGCCCTCCGCCTCTGGGATCGCATGAAGCAAAGACAGCAGAATACATCCGGACCCGGTACACAGATCCAGAATTTTCAACATCCGATCCTGTCTTTTCCCCGCCCAGTTCAATGCAGCCTCAACCAGGCATTCCGTGTCCTGCTCCGGAATCAGGGTACTGCGGTTCAGCCGAAACGTCAGTCCCATAAAGTCCCACTTCCCAAGGATCATGGCTGTTGGTTCCCGGCTGCAGCGCCTTTCGATCCAGCTGCGGTACCTGGCTGCGTTATCTTCCGAGACTTCTTCCTCGGGATATACCAAAAGAGTCTGCAGATTGGTTCCGCAGACTTCTTCCAGCAACAGGCGGGCATCCAGCGCAGCATCCGGAATTCCGACCTTCTCCAGTGCCCGTCTGCCCTCTTCATATAATTTTCGATATTCGATTGCTCTATGATTGCTTCCCGTTTCCCTCATCTTACCCAATCCGGCAGCTGTCTCAGTAATACTGCGACAGCTCCTCATCCGTGTATCCGAAATTTCTCTTTAAGTAGTTTCTCCAGTCGAACACCGCATCCACTGCTGCCATAGCCGCCTCTGCCATTCCCTCATCCGGCTCTTTGGTCGTAAGGTGCTGCAGCCACACTCCCGGAGCAGAAATGATATCAACAAAGAGATTATTATGACGCCCCGCGTAGCGCAGAAATTCAAACGATACCCCTGCGATTACCGGAACCATCAGAAGGCGCACCACGATACGCATGCCGTATCCGTCTACCCGAATAAAGAAGAATAAAATGATGCTGATGATCACAACCAGAACAATGAAGCTGCTGCCGCATCGTTTGTGAAAGCGCGTACTGGACATGACATTTTCAACCGTCAGAGGTTTCCCGCTTTCAATACAGTTGATGCATTTATGCTCTGCGCCGTGATAACCGTACAGCCTGCGAATATCCTTCATCACGGAGATTCCGACCATGTACAACAGGAATATGGCAAGTCTTAAAACGCCCTCCAGGAGCGCCATCAATGCATCGCTGCGCACCACCTTATCCAAAAGCTCCGTCAATAGAAGAGGCAGAACAATGAACAGGCCAACTGCCAGCACCAGGGAAACCGCGATGGTGACGCCGGTGATCAGTTTTTCCTCTCTTGCCTTTTGTTCCGGTGTCTTCGACGTGTCCTCGTCTGTCTCATCCTCCAGAAAGGAGCTGGAGAACTCCAGAGCCTTCATGCCGATCACCAGGGAATCCACAAAGGACAGCACTCCACGGATAAAAGGGATCTTCGTCCAGACGGTGCGTTCGCCGATGCCGTGCACTTCGTCCACTCCCACCTCAATTTCTCCTGTGGACTTGCGGACAGCAACTGCCATCTGACTTTTGTTGCGCATCATGACGCCTTCCAGAACAGCCTGTCCGCCGATACCGGAATAATGTTGTTTTTTTCTCTTTTTCGCCATTCTCTCTCCTTCATGCAGCGTCTGCCGGAGTACCGCAATTCATTCGATTCCACCCGCATGCGCCGAATACAGGCGCTGCCTTTCTCCTATCCCGTCGCGTCCTGAATCCGTCAAAACAGAAAAAGGTTGGGGCAGCCTCCTGCTCCAACCTCTGTCATCGCCTGAAATCGATGTCTTACTTAAGACCGTATTTCTTGTTGAACTTATCAATGCGACCCTTAGCATTCGCTGCCTTCTGCTGGCCAGTATAGAAAGAATGGCACTTCGAGCAAACTTCGACGTGGATCTCTTTGATGGTGGATCCAGTTACAAAAGTATTGCCGCAGTTGCAGGTAACGGTTGCCTGATAATACTGAGGATGAATTCCTTCTCTCATGTTCGACTACCTCCTTCGTGCAAGCGCTTGCGTGAATGATCTATCATTCACTCACCCACATGAGCTTCCCTGGTAATCCACTGTGATCGCACACGCATTGCGGCACATTCACTGTCGAGGACATTCCATCCCCTTCTTGCAAATCAACAAGGCAGCTGCATCGCTGTTCAGCTCAGAACAACGCTAGGATTATATCATTGCTTTTTTCAGATAGCAAGTGCCTGCAAAAATATTGAAACACAGGATCGTGACGCTGCTGCGCCGGATGTCTGACGTCCGAGCAGCAAATATCTGCACCTTGGCTGCAAAGTTTTCCCGTGAAGAAATCTCTCTTTTGCGATATACTGTATGTGCCGTACAGTTTTCTGATTTTGAAAAATTTCGCGCGGCAGACATCAGAAAAAGGATTCATTGACTGGAACGAAAGGAGCATTTACCCACATGGATATTCGTTATTCCTGCAATCAGAAGGATTTCAAGCGCTACACCACAGAAGAGGTTCGCAATGAGATGCTGATCACCGGCCTGTACAAGGCAGATGAGGTTGTCGCCGTATACAGCCACGTAGACCGCATGGTGACCTTGGGATGTATGCCTGTAAACGAAGAGGTCTCCATCGACAAGGGCATCGATGTATGGGCCAACTTCGGCACACATTATTTTCTGGAGCGCCGTGAGATCGGTATTTTCAATCTTGGAGAGGGTGCAGGCGTCATCAAGGCGGATGACGAGGAATATCATCTGAATTACAAGGATTGCCTGTATATCACACAGGGAACAAAGGCTGTCACCTTTAAGAGTGATGACCCGGAGCACCCCGCTAAATTCTACATGGTATCCGCACCTGCTCACTGCAGATATGAGACCAAGCTCATCACCATCGAAGATGCTGCAAAGCGTCCTCTTGGTTCTACCGAGACCTGCAACAAGCGCACCATCAACCAGTTCATCCACCCCAGCGTGCTCAAGACCTGCCAGCTTTCCATGGGCATGACCGCTCTGGAGCCCGGCAGCAACTGGAACACCATGCCCGCTCACACGCATGAGCGCCGCATGGAGATTTACACCTATTTTGAAATCCCCGAGGATCAGGTGGTATTCCATATGTGCGGCGAGCCCACTCAGACCCGTCACATCGTAATGCACAACTACGATGCCGTCATCAGTCCTTCCTGGAGCATTCACGCCGGTGTCGGAACTTCCAACTACACCTTCATCTGGGCTATGGGCGGCGAGAACATGGAATTCGATGACATGGACAACATCGCAACGACAGATCTTCGCTGATTTTCTTTCACATCTTTTTTTACAGACAATGAACTCCGGGACATCTTTTGCGGATGTCCCGGAGTTCATATTTTCCAGCCGTTATCCTTGAGCCACTTCTTCCAGCGCCTGTAATCCGGCATCATTCTTTCCACTTCCTGCCAGAAAGCTGTGCTGTGATTCATGTGCACCAAATGGCACAGCTCATGAACCACCACATAATCAAGGCATTCCCTCGGTGCATAGTACAGCCTCACGTTAAAGGACAGACTTCCCTTTGAAGAACAGCTCCCCCACCTCGTCTTCTGATTGCGGACTGTGATCTGCGCAATGGAGCGATGTCCCTTCGGAAGCTTCGGAAGATATCGATTGATGCTGTCTATGAGAATCTCCCGAATGCCGTTTCTTGCTTCCAGAAGGTACCTTTTTTCTTCCTCAGGCGTCCGCATCGGCTGTTCCTGTTTCAGGAGCTCATGTTTTTTCTTCTGAACCTGCATGGTTTCCAGAATCCATCCGGCTCTTTCCTGCAGAAGCCTTTGAATTTCGGACTCTCTGCATGACATCGGAGCCCGAACTTCCAGAGAACCGTCTCCTATAACCACCAGTGACAGATACCTGCGCCTTATATTTTTCTTCAGCGTATAGGAAATTTCCTTTTTCCGCCCGTTTGGCAGTATAAGGACACCGCAGTGCACCTCCGCTGCTGTCCCGCGGCCAGCCGTTCCTGTCCTCACTTTCCCTGTCACTTTTGCCGTTTATCCCCGAAAGCCTGCAAGATAATCCAGAACCTCCTGCTCTGTCGGCATCACAGCCAGAGCTCCGCGCCTCGTTGTAATCAGCGATGCTGCCGCATTGGCAAAAGTCAGAAGCTCTCTCAGCTTCAGAAGATCCAGATTCTTTAAGCCATACTTCAGAACAAAGTGAAGTCCGCAGGCGCAGAAGGTATCCCCCGCCCCCGTTGTCTCCACCGTATGCGGATTTTTAAAGCCTGCACAATCCACCCGCTCTCCCTTGTAGTAGGCGCGGCTTCCGTCCGGACCAAGAGTTGCAAATACCAACGGAATCTCAAAACGGTCAATCAGCTCCCGCACGCCCTTATCCAGGTCTTCTTCTCCGGTCAGGAATACGATCTCATTGTCGGAGATCTTCATAATATCCGTGTTCTGCATGCCGAAGAACATTTTCTCCTTGGCCTCATCCTCTGAATTCCACAGCGGCGGACGATAATTCGGATCAAAGGAAATCGTAATCCCATTATCCTTTGCAATGGTCAGTGCCTCTTTCGTCGCACGTTCCACCAGCTCATCTGTCATGGAAAGCGTCCCGAAATGAAAAATCTTCGTCTCTTCAATCAGCTCCCTGTGAGCCCGCACCTCCTCCGGTCGCAGCATCACATCGGCCCCCGGTTTGCGGTAAAACGAGAAATCCCGGTCGCCGTTCTCCAGCTTCTGTACAAAGGCAAGCGTTGTGTGAACCGAGCTGTCCACAGCAAGTCCTGACATATCAATACCCTGCGCAGCCGCCTTTTCCCGAAGCATGCTGCCGAAGGCATCCTTTCCCACTTTTCCAATAAAGGCCGTAGAATGTCCCAGGCGCTGCAGCATCGACAGAACGTTGCACGGGGCTCCGCCCGGATTTGCTTCAAACGTCGGATTCCCCTGGTCGCTCATTCCGCCCTGTGTAAAATCCACCAGCAGCTCCCCCAGCGCCGTTACATCATATCGTTTCTCTGCTCCCATGCCTTTCTCTCCCTTCTCAAGTCGTCTTAGTTCTTGAAGCTATGCACCGGTGCAGGAATTCTGCCCCTGCGATTCACGAATTCATCGCATCCAAACGTATTCACCGGCATGATGGGCGCATACCCCAAAAGTCCGCCGAACTCCACCGTATCTCCGACGCCCTTCCCCGGAACCGGGATCAGGCGGCAGGCGGTTGTCTTCTGGTTCACCATGCCAAGTGCCATCTCATCTGCAATAATGCCGGCGATGGTCGTGTCCTTCGTATCCCCGGGAATGGCAATCATGTCCAGTCCGACGGAGCAGACGCACGTCATCGCCTCAAGCTTCTCCAGGGTCAATGCTCCTGCTGCCGCAGCATCAATCATTCCCTGATCCTCAGATACCGGAATAAACGCCCCGGAGAGTCCTCCGACGTAGCTGGATGCCATAAGACCTCCCTTTTTCACCTGATCGTTCAGCATGGCAAGGGCCGCCGTTGTTCCGGGTGCACCTGCCATCTCCAATCCCATTTCACACAGAATATCCGCGACGGAATCCCCGATCGCCGGAGTAGGTGCCAGAGACAAATCAATGATGCCAAAGGGAATCCCCAATCTTTCCGAGGCCTCCTTTGCCACCAGCTGACCGACTCTCGTCACCTTGAAGGCAGTCTTCTTAATGGTTTCCGACAATGTCTCAAAATCTGCTCCATGACAGGATTCCAGAGCTTTTTTTACAACTCCGGGTCCGGAAACGCCTACATTCAGCACCGCGTCTGATTCCGTCACGCCGTGAAAAGCTCCTGCCATAAAGGGATTGTCATCCGGTGCGTTGCAGAACACCACCAGCTTGGCGCAGCCATTCACCGGGAGATTCTTCGTCTCTTCTGCCGTCTCCTTAATGATGCTCCCCATGAGACGGACCGCATCCATATCAATTCCGGTCTTGGTCGACCCAAGGTTGACAGACGAACATACAACCCCTGTCTCCTTGAGCGCTCTGGGAATGGAGCGAATCAAAAGTTCATCCGCCCGCGTCATTCCCTTGGACACCAGCGCACTGTATCCGCCAAGGAAATTGACGCCGACCTTCTTCGCCACATCGTCCAATGTCCTCGCGATCTCCACAAAATCCTCTGTACTGTGACACGCCGCTCCGCCGACCAGGGCAATCGGGGTCACTGAAATTCTCTTGTTGACAATGGGGATCCCAAATTCTCTGGAAATCTCTTCTCCGGTAGATACCAGATCCTTTGCCAGCGTGTATATTTTGTCGTAGATGTTTTTTTTCAGAGTCGGCAGGTCCTGACTGATGCAATCC
>CAVAJA010000097.1:0-2439 GCA_963588615.1 Lachnospiraceae bacterium
CCTCAGCCGCCTTCTCTTCCCCGGAGAATTCTTCTGATCCCGCTGCATTCTGCGCCGCAGCCCCGGCCGCAAGCCGTTCCTCTTCTGCCTCTTCCTCCAGCTCCTCTGCGGTAAAATCCGCCAGCCTGCACGTATCCCCTGTGACATCCTGCGGAGCAGATTTCTCCCTGCTGTGCATTTCCTGCGGCAGCTCCTCTGCAGAAGGGTCCGGTTCATCCGCTGCCGCAGAGATCGCTTCATCCGCCGGAACAGCCTCTGCTCCGTCATGCTCACCGGCAGCACGCTCACTCGGATCCGAATCCGACATTCCTGCTGCCGGCTCATTCTCCCATCCGGCATCCCTGCGGGGCAAAGCACTGCCCTCGGAGCTCTCGGGAATCTGCACCTTCACGCTGCGGCTCTCCGCCCCCTCATTTTTCCCCATGTCAGCCAGATCGAAAATCTCCAGCTTCATGGTATCCGAGGACAGCTCCTGTGTCGGATAATCTCCCGAGGCTGCATTCTCGGTCTCCTCGGAATCCGTGCATTCTTCCCCTGCAGAATCCGAAATCGCCGCCTCAATCTGCTGCGCCCTCTTAGCCTCTGCCGCAGCCTCTTCCTCTTCTAACGCGGCTGCGTCTGCAGAATTCAGAATCGGATCACAAACCTCCGCAATCTCCTGACTGCGCTTTTCTTTCCGATCTAACTCCCTCACACGATTCTTTTTCCGCTGTTTTCTGCTGTTCTTCTTTCTGGTCATGTCACTTGCCTTCTATTGCTGATGGTTCCTTCCGCATTATTCTGGTTATTCTATCGCACATTCCTCATCTGTGAAAGTACTGCAGTACTCCCCGCCCCAGCCACATCGAGGATTCGCAGTGCAAATTTAAGATGGGTGCTGAACAGGTACCTTATATGAAGAGCTGAATCGCCCAATTCGGAACGTCCGACGTGTCCGGATCCTCGTCGGCCACGAACACGAATGCCGTGTCGTAATCCGTCGGTTTTGCAGGATATCGTCCCTTTCCGTCCGTGAAATACATCAGTCCCTTCGGCTTTCCGATGATCTTGCTGTGCCGCAGCTCCTCCACATAGGCAAAGGCCGGTCTGAAGTCGGTTCCGAAGCCCCCCTTCAGGCAAAAATGCCGGGCATACTCCTTCATCTGCTCCTGTGAAGTGATCACAATATCGTTCTGCACCTTGTCATCGCACTCTAAAATATGAATTTTTACCCGTGAATAGAACAGATCACTCTCCAGCAGCATGGACGCCGTCTCGTTCAGGAACTCCTGAACAAGGAAATCCTGACAGGAGGCCGAGGTATCCAGCACGATGATCAGCTCCTGCACTTTCATCGTCTCACGATATTCATTTTCCTCAATCAGAGGCATATTCCCGTAAAGCTTCATCCCCAGATAATAGAAGCCGTAGTCAAACGAATCCATGTCCACGCCGGCTTCCTCCCCCGCGACCATGAAGCGCTTCAGAAACTCACGGTAATCCGTGCGCCGGCTCCCGTCCCGGGACAGATACCTCTCGAACTCCCCCGCCTTGCTGCCGGCTTCCTTTCCCATGGTCAATTCCAGCCGAACCTTATTCGCAAGCCGTTTCCATTCCTCCTCCGTAAGCCGTTTTGTCGGAATAAACGGAAGGGAAGAGGCCGGCATCTCCGGCGGCTGCACCGGATTCTCCGGATTTTCCTGCATTCTCTCCCAGAAGCTGTGATCATCCATCGAGAATTCCTCCTCCATGGCTGCCTCTTTGGGATAATCTCTCTCGTTCGATATGAAATACCGATAGAGCCTCTGTGCCGTCAGTGTTCCGGCTCCGCTTCTTAATTCTTCATACCATGCATTCCGTTTCTCACGGATCGGCCGCTGAATCACCTGATATTCCATGGAATCCACAACCGACTCTGCCGCGATATCACAGCACAGCCCCCACAGCTGCCTGTCCTCGTGATCTCCTGCCTGGTACATGTGACGGAAGATACAATGCAGCAGCATATGCAGGTAAACCCGCTTCAGCCAGAACGGATCTTCAATGTAGTGTGTCATGAGACATTTGGGATGGAAGCGGATATAGGCAGCATCCGTGCCGACAGAGGTCGTGGACAAATCCATCGCAGGACTCAGGCTGCCGAGTGCAGGACCCAGAAAATGCATTGCCAGAAACAGTTCCGTCCTCGTCTCTTCCAGAATCCGTTTCCCGATTCTGTCCAGTTCCTCCCGATACTCGCTCATATCATCTCCGCTTCCGCTTCCTCGTTCTTACCTCTCGAAGAACCCTGGACGCCTCCAAATGGCCGTCTCATCTCTCACCACTCCAGCTGCAGTCCCGGAACGGCTGTGTTCTCCTGCTGCCGGCTTCGATGCTCCATGAGAATTCCGCTGAGCTCGATCCGTCCCTTCTTGGCCGCCAGAATCATTCCCTTCTCCAGTGCCGCACGGTCTATCAGGT
>CAVAJA010000098.1:0-5949 GCA_963588615.1 Lachnospiraceae bacterium
GATACGAGCAGTGACTATACCGTGGAAGTGGGCGGTACAGTTACATTGACTGGAAAATTGACTGGAAACGGCTTAGGTAAGAAAGTGTCCGATCACAGTTGGAGTTCATCGGATACAGACATTGTGACCGTCAGCAGCGGCAATGGAGGGGAACAAAACAATACCGCCACGGTTACGGGTGTGAAGGAAGGTACGGCTACTATCACACATAACTACACAACAAAGAGCAAGGGGTCTAGTAAAACTTATAAGGAAACCTTTACTGTAACGGTCAACAAGGTAACAGGCACAGACTCATCCTCCTCTGGAGATAAGGTCAAGGTTTATGTCTATGTCGCATCTTCCGGTTTCTCGGACGAGATGTATGATCTGTTGAAGGTTGACAAGAGCACGTTGGATGGAAATGGATACTTCCCTGCAGGATCCATTGAGGTCGACAAGTCCTTTTTCACGGGGAAATCAAAAAATCCGGGTACCGGACTCATCAGCAACGCCAGCGACTGGCAGAAGCTGTTGAACGCTCTGGGTGATTTCGACAATCGGGCTTTGACGGCAACGGCTCAGCCGACAGCCGGAACATCCACCACGGTTGACTACACTGTAAACAATGGCAATACCGTCGGAGAGTATATTTCTCAGGCATATGTGGCATACGGCTCCGGCTGGGGAAGACAGAGCACGGCACTGTTCCACTGGCACAACACAGCAACATGGGGGACGGGTACGCAGCACTATGGTTTCATTGATCAGACGGTTCAGTATCATCTGGATTTGAAGTTCAACACGAAGACCATTACCTTCATAACCGGCAATAATGGGATAAAAACTCCGGATTATGCAAAGGATGGTACAACCGTTGACAGCCGTACCTATATCACCGGGTCGGAGATTCAGGATCCTCGAAATCTCAAGATTCCGGATGGATATCAATTCATGGGATACTATAAGGATGCCGATTTTAAAGAGAAATGGGACGGCATCGGAACAAAGCTGAATGAGGATCAGACGGTATATATCAAGATTACGGCGAAAGAGAACACCATTCTGAAATATGTGGTGGCGGAGGGCGAAGGCTCGGTGACTCCCGAGGAAGAGGCGTTTAATCCGGAGATAGGCACATGGACGGGTTCAACTGCGCAGGCTGCAGACGGCTATACCTTTGAAGGCTGGTATTCAGACGAGGAGTGCACACAGAAGCTTTCCGAGAGCGCAAACTACAAGCCGGTAAAGCCGGACAATGGATGGGAATCTGGAAAGACTTACTACTATTATGCAAAATTCGTCCCGGCGAATAAGAATCTGACCATCACCAAGACGCTTTCCGGCAACATGTACGATGCAAAGAAGAGCTTCGCATTCAAGATCACTGCAGATAAGGCGTTCAGCGTAGGTGATACAACGTATGAGGCCGGCAGCACGTATGAAACAAATCTTGGCAAGGATGGGACAGTGACCATCAGCATCCCGCAGGACGCAGCAGTGATCGTGCTCGAGAATCCCGACGGCTACACGCAGTCGATATCGTCGGCGACCTACGGTGATGAGAGCAGTAAGTTGGATTATTCCGAGAAAACGGACGGCAATTATAAGGGAATCACCTTCACGATGCCGTCGGGAGATACCAAGGTAACATTCGACAACAACAAGGACGCAGTTCCGGACACCGGCGTTGTGCTGGATACGCTTCCCTACATCCTGATTCTGGCCGTTGTCGCCGTCGGAGTCGTGATCTTCGTGAAAAAGCGCGGCAAGCATTCGGATGATTGAGAAAAGCGATCAGATGCTGAGCAAAACAGCAATTTACCGAATGTGATCAAACTATAATATCTATGCGTGCATAAAATATCACGCCATGATATGATACCAACCGTAATAGTGTCTGAACTCTATTGGGGATG
The DNA here is from genome assembly GCA_963588615.1 of Lachnospiraceae bacterium. Taxonomy (GTDB): domain Bacteria; phylum Bacillota; class Clostridia; order Lachnospirales; family Lachnospiraceae; genus CAG-791. Next base: position 1,899 of record CAVAJA010000098.1, read on the forward strand.
GTACCAACGACAACAGGGGAATGACAGAAGCAGAAATGGGCTGCCGGCTCGCAAGGGGCGGCAGCCAACACAATCGACGATGAGGAGGTCGAAAACATGAAGGTTAAAAAGTTAATCTCAGGTGTCCTAGCTCTTGGTCTTGCCATGAGCATGGGACTCACAGCATTCGCTGCAGCAAGAACCGATGCTGGATTTACGAAGCTGTACAAGAGTGAGGGCACTACAGCTGTCAGCCCTGCAGAAGATTTCAAGCTGACTACAGGAGGATGTGTTGCAGTCCTTCAGGCTGGTGATGGTGCTACAACAGAGACAGCGCCGAAGCTGACGATTACTGATGCAAGCTTTGCAGAGGGTAAAGCAACAGCTACTGGCGCTACAGCAGATTGGAAATTTTCTTTTGACAAAGATTTCCCGAACGTTGGTATCTATGTATACAGCTTGACCGAGACAGACGGCAAGACCGCTGGTGTTACCTATGACACTGCTACCAAGTATCTCTATGTAGCCGTTGTGAACGGAGACACAGCAGGAACATACAAGGTTTCCAGCTACGCAGTTCGTACAGATCAGGTTGAAGATGTATCGAAGACAGACACTAAGATCGATAAAATCATAAACACCTACAAGGCTGGTTCTCTGTCTGTTAGCAAGACCGTTACCGGTAACCTGGGTGATAAGAGCAAATACTTCACCGTTGATGTAACCTTCACTGCACCTGCGGGCACGACCGTTAAGAGCGATATCTCTGTAACAGGTGGCTCCAAGTCTTACGCAGACACCATTGGTAGCAACGATTGGGAAGACGGAACTGCTACCAAGGAGATTCAGGTAAAGGACGGAGATACTGTAACTTTCAAGAACATCCCTGCAGGTGTTACCTACAAGGTGGTTGAGACTACAGCTGATGGATACAAGACAACGTATACCGATGAGAAAGGTACAATTGCCACAGCTCAGATTGATGCGAAGATTGTAAACGATAAGAGTGCTACTGTAGATACCGGTATTAATCTGGATTCTCTTCCCTACATCATGATGCTGGCCATTGCAGGTGTTGGCCTGGTTGTTTTCGCTGCAAAGAAGCGCAGCATGCGTGAGGACTGATCGGCTCTGAGAGCGGACATCTGCCTGAGGAAGAGATTGGAAAAGATTGAATTTTGGGATTTGTTCAGCACCCGCTGAACAGAATCCCTTCCGGGGACGTTCCTGCAGGCCCGGAGGCTCTGCGTTTATCGCAGAGTCTCGGGATGCAGGGGATGCCTTTGGGATCATGACAGAAATACACGGAATGCAAAGATCGATTTTTCTACGAATTGCGAATACAGCAGTAAATCTGGTTGTTATTTTCGCCCTTGCGCTGGCGGGTCTGTACGCAGGCTACGCGCTCTGGGACAACAACCGCATCTACACCGCCGCGAGCAATGTGCAGGCGGACATGGTGAAGCTCAAGCCCACGGTGGAAGAGGACGGCGGAGCCTCCTTCGAGGAACTCCTCGCCATCAACTCCGATGTCTGTGCGTGGGTGACACTGGACAACACAGAGGTTGATTTCCCTGTCCTGCAGGGAGAGACGAACCTGACCTACATCAACCAGGATGTGTACGGCGATTTTGCACTGGCCGGCAGTATTTTCCTGGATTGCCGAAACGAAAAGGATTTCTCCGACGCCTATTCGCTGCTCTACGGCCACCACATGGACAACCACAACATGTTCGGAGATCTGGACTTATATAAGGATCAGGACTTTTTCGATGAGAACACCACCGGGGTGTTGATCCTGCCTGATCGAACCTATGACCTTGAAATTTTTGCCTGCCTGCTGGTGGACTCCGGAGAGGATGATATCTTCAACGTAGAACAGTGGGAGACTGATATAGATGGACTTTTGAGCTTTGTGGAGAGCGGCAGCCTGCATCTGCGGAGTGAGACGATAACCGAGTTGAGACAGGAGGAAGATCCGAAGGTGCTCGCGCTCTCCACCTGCTCGACCGAATTTACGGATGCCAGAACGATTCTGCTGGCGAGGATGAAGCCCCATACGGGTGCGGCGGCTGCCGCGGATTGACGGAGCACGAAAAGAGGAAGAGGGGTTCCGAGCCGCTCCGGCGGTGAACCGGGAGATCGGAACTGCAGTACCTTAGCGTCCAACAGTGTGGATTGATTGGAACGGGAGGAGAACGACATGAGAAAGTGGATGCGGACCATTGGCACGACATTGGTGGCTGCCCTGTGCAGCGCAGCCATGGTGCTGCCCGGCTTTGCAGCGGAGACCTCTGGCGGCAAGGCGGTTTCACAGGCTGCGAAATCGGTGGACTCGATTCCGATTTCCATCGATATCAAGGGAGACATGCCGGAGGAGCCGGAGACCTTCAAGGTGGTGATGGAAGCCCCGGAGGAGTCGGCACAGTATCTGCCGGGCGGGACTTCTCCTTATACCATCGAGGTTTCGCAGAACAAGGACGGCGAATACAAGGCGTCTCTGCCGGAGATGAAATTCGACCGCGTGGGCGTCTATTATTACGCGATCTATCAGGAGCAGGGCTCTATTCCGTGGGCAGAGTATGACAGTCAGTGCTACATGCTGAAGGTCACCGTCACGAATAAGGAAGGCAGCACGACGGGAGAGCTGGAGGTTACCGCAGTTCTGCGCTATGCCGAGGATGAGGAGGAGAAGGACAACAAGAAGACAACCGTTGCCTTCACCAACACCTATAAGGTCGGATCGCTGACCGTCAGCAAAGAGGTGTACGGCAACAAGGCCGATGCACAGCAGTATTTCACCTATACGATGACGCTGACGACACCGGATTATTCCAAAAAGACCGACGGAGCATCCTCCGCGCTGACCGTCAATTACGGAACACTCCTGCAGAAGGCAGGTTACAAGAGCAGCGGGATCAATGGAACCTATGACGGCGTGACCTTTGTCAACGGGGCTGCGACCTTTAAGCTCAAGCACGGCGAGAGCAAGACCTTCACGCAGCTGCCGGCGGGAACGACCTACAAGATCACAGAGTCCGACTGCGACGGCTACACGGTTTCCGTGAAGGTGAACGACGGCACAGAGGTCTATGAGAAGTCTGCAGAGGGAACCATCGATGCGGGCGAGGCAGAGAAGGTTGCTTATCGCAACGGCAGGAGCAGTGAGGACAAGAAGGTGACGCCTCCGGAGGAGACGACGCCGGAGCCGGAACCGATCACCAATACGACCAACATCGCCGTCGGAAAGGTCTGGTCCGACAGCGACAACGCAGACGGAATTCGTCCGGAGAGCGTTACCGTTCAGCTGTACCGCAACGGAGAGGCATACGGCAATTCGGTGACCCTGAATGAGGCGAACGAGTGGTGGTACCGCTGGGACAACCTGGACAAGAGTGCGAGCTGGACGGTCGATGAGCTGAACGTAGCGGATGGCTACACCAAGAGCTTTGCCAAGAACGCGGTGAATGCCTGGGTTATCGTGAACACCCATGAGGCATCGGCGGCAGCTGCTGCAACCCCCGAGACGCCGGATACGACGAACCACACCAATGCCTACACCGGAGATGAGAGCAACATGATGCTCTGGCTGATTCTGATGATTGCGGCAGGCGCCGGCGCTGTGATCGGTGTTGTGATCTACAAGAGGCGCGGGAATAAGAACTGACGGAATCTGATGAGTTCTGACAGGGGATCGATGTGAGGTCGATCATTTCGAAAGTTGTCTGCCCGGGAGCAGTACGAACTCCTCAATCTTCAGGTATTGGCGGGCTGTGTCAGTGCACTGCGCCGCATCTTTGCAGGGTTTCCTGCAGGGATGCGGCGCAGTTTTATGTTGGGCGAAGAAACGAGGAGAGCCGGCGGATGCCGGCCCTCCTCGTCTTCTCAAGTTGATGTTGTATCTTTTTATAAAATCTGTTCTATCTCTTTATAGGATCATATCTCACGCCTCTCCTTTAAAAAGCAGTCTCCGGTTTTCCAATCTGTAGTTCACGTTCTCTACGCTCGGCGTTCTCTCGCCTCGTCGTGTGCGTGTAGTTCTCGCACCTGTAATAGAAGCACAGCGCAACCA
>CAVAJA010000099.1:0-3419 GCA_963588615.1 Lachnospiraceae bacterium
ATTTTCCCCGAAAAGCACCGTTCCGTTTTCGTATTCCGACAAACCCAGAATAACCTTGAAGATAGTCGTTTTCCCGGCTCCGTTCTTTCCAACCAGGCCAAAGATATCTCCTTTTCGTACGTCCAGATTGACGTTCGTCAAAACCTTGTGCTTCCCGTAGCTCTTTTCCACCTTCTCCAGACGAAGTATCGATGTTCCCATGGGTGTTTTCTTCTCCTGATCCATATTCTCTCCTGCCGCCGCTGCACCGGCGTCCATTTTCTCTCTTCCTACCATACGTTGATGCGGTCCTCCTCCGCCAGATACATGCCGTCTCCCTCACGGATATCAAACGTCTCCATGAATTCGTCGAACTGCTGCACCGTTACATTCGTCCGAAGAAACGCCACCGGATGTACATCCGTTTTTATCAGACTGTTCTCCATGTAATAGCTGTTCTTTGTTCTCCATATCTTTGCGTAGGCGCGGAAGAATTCCTGATAGTCAAAATTTTCTCTTGTTTTTGCAAGGCCGAGCACGCATTTCATTCCCCCCATGTCTGCAATTGCTTCCCCCTGAACCTTGCTGCCGTCATAAGCGGCATTCAGCGGCGTCAAAGCACTGTAGAATTTAGAGACCTTATTGGCCCGCAGCTGAAAATTTTCCTCATCTTCTTTGGTCCACCATCGGTTCAATATTCCGTCCTTGTCATAAAGATAACCTGTCGTATCAAAAGCATGTGTGATCTCATGACCGATGATCATACCGATGCTGCCCAGATTCTGTTCGTCGGATGCCTCTGCGTCATACAGATATCCGCCGGCGATGATTCCGGCACAGATATTGATGGAATTATCCGATGGAATGTACATGGCATTCGTTGTTCTGGTCTGGATCTGCCATTTGTCCTTGTCGATCGGCTGCTCCGCCGATTTTTCCATCTCACCTATACGGAAGCTGTCAATTGCATTGACTGCCTCCGGCAGTGATCCCTCTGCATCGTATGAAAGCTCCGTGAAATCCTGCAGATGCTCCGGGTACAGGATGCGGCACGTGATGGCATCCAGCTTTTCCGCTGCTTTCTGTCTCGTTTCCTCCGACAGCCATTCCTCATCCAGCAGCATTGTGCGGTAATAGCCAATCATCTCCTGTGTCATGTCCTCGAGAAATTCTTTGTCCTCAGAATCCAGGTAGCGGACGATGTAAAGCTCATCCAGGACATCAGCGATCAGATTTTCTTCCACTCCGAGTGCTTCCTCTTTCGCCTTTTCCTCCTCAGATTCATCCTCTTCATTCTCCGTATCAACAGAAAGCTCCTCATCCTCCTGCATCACATCCTGAAGGCTCTGATCCAGTGCATAGCTTTCCTCATCCAGATAAGGCAGAAACTCCAGTACGGTCTGCATGATGCAGTATGACTTCAGTTCTTCCAGGTTTTTTTCCGTATAAACCTTTCCCAGATGCTTCAGATACTCGGGTTCCAGAATGCCGTACTGACTGCAGTCCGCCAGTCCCATGGATTCCAGAATTTCCTGCAGCGGATAGTTTCCCGCAAGCTCCAGAAGCTCCTGTGCGGTACAGGATTCATTCAGATAGGCATCCAAATAATTACTATCTGCCTGTTTCTCTGCAGAAACCGTTCCCTCCGCAAGTCGACTTTCCAGCCGATAGGCCTGCTGCAGAATGTGGTCAATCTCATCCTCCGCATATCCCAACTGTCCAAGAACATGCTCCGCCGCCTGTTTGTTGTAATCTTTAATCTCATACACCGTTCCGGATGTGGATGAATAGGAAGCCTGGCTTCCCAGGATCCAGACCGAACAGGGAGAAAGATATACCGCATACCGTTCCTTCGATTCTACCGGCTGCTCCACCGTAACATCCAGCATATTCCATGCCAGCTGTCTGCATCCGTTCGGATCGGTAAGACACGCTGTCAGCGCATCCAGTGAATCCGCTTTCTGTATGGCCTCAATGTATCCTCGAATCGGCTCTGCTCCGCTTTCATTTCGCTTCTCCCAGTCCATCCACAAACTGGCCAGATCTGAAGTCAGACTCTGCAGATGTTCATAGCCCTCCTGGCTGATCATCGCTGTATCCGCCGCGGTGTTGTCTTTTTCCAGAAGCTTCAGATCCATTTCGTGCTGTACCTTTACAGCGTCTCTAAAGGTACTCTCCTGCTGAGTGGCATCGGTGACCTCTGTGTCCAGCAGCCACTGACGATTCACTGCTGTATGAAAATCATCCTTTTCGGATACGACAACCGTCTCATCCACTGCACCGTCGACATCAGAATTGATCCATTTCGAATCTGCGGAGATGGTTTTGCCGGGAGTTACCTCCGGAAAAAAAGAATTCATCCAGTTTACAGATTTCCGATAGGTTTCTGCACAGCCGCAAAGTGTTGTAACCAGCAAAAGCTGCGCAGTGAGAATTGTGATCTTTCCTCGCTTCATCTCTGAATTTTACCTCCCTGACAAGACCGCCGAAGCGCCATTGCGATGCACTCGGCACCCAGAACTGCGAATTCCGGGAAATTCATCCCGCATTCTCATCTACATACGCAGCGTTTTGCCAAAACATTACATAGAAAGCCTCAGCTATTCATCTTTCTTTTTTGCCGGGAACAGAATCACCAGAACCTTCATAACTACAATGAGAACTGCTGCCACTGCAAAAATTCCCAGCATTCCCATTCCCATAACCCTCAGAGATTCTACAAAATTTGCCATCATAAAACACACCATATCCTTTCCTTTTTTTAAGAACACGTCAAATTTGATGTACACTCGACATGGATTTAACCATTCACTTCTCAAACTCTCGCGATCAGGCTCAGCAGCAGCCCCCCCGCAATCACCGAGGCAATCTGTCCCGATACATTGACGCTGGTCGCCTGCATGATCAGCACATTGGTGGGATCCTCTTCCATTCCCATCTGTGTGATCACTCTTGCCGACATAGGAAATGCCGAGATTCCGCATGCACCGATCATCGGATTGATCTTCTCCCCTCGGAACAAATTAAGAATCTTTGCAAATAGTACGCCTCCGACGGTATCGAATACAAAAGCAAACAATCCCAACACCAGCACAAAGATAGTCTGAACGTTCAGGAAATTCTCAGCCTGCATCTGAGATGCCACCGTAATTCCCAGAAGCAGTGTGACCAGATTGGCAAGTGTACCGCTTGCTGTCTCAGACAAAGAATCCAGCACTCCGCACTCACGAATCAAATTGCCGAACATCAGGAATCCAACCAGTGCCACGCTTCGCGGCGCAACGAGTCCTGCCACCACTGTAATACAGACAGGAAACAATATCCTTGCCGTTTTGGACACGCTGCTGCCCTGATAGCTCATATGAATGGATCTTTCTGCTTTTGTTGTGATAAGACGAATTACCGGCGGCTGAATGATCGGTACCAGCGCCATGTAGGAA
>CAVAJA010000100.1:0-2752 GCA_963588615.1 Lachnospiraceae bacterium
GTCTACAGCGGCCCTGGCCGATGCACAGCCGGGGGATAAAATCCTGGATCTGTGCGCCGCACCGGGAGGCAAGAGCACCCAGCTGGCGGGCGCGATGATGGGAAAGGGTCTTCTGGTCTCCAATGAGATTCAACCGGCGAGAGCGAGGATACTGTCCCAGAACATAGAGCGGCTGGGAGTGCACAATGCCGTTGTTGTGAATGAGACGCCGGAGAAGCTGGCGGAGCGCTTTGCGTCCTTTTTCGATAAGGTGGTGGTGGATGCTCCCTGCTCCGGAGAAGGAATGTTCCGAAAGGAGGAACAGGCCCTGACCGGCTGGAGCGAGGAGAATGTGGCACACTGCGCCAAGCGGCAGCAGGCCATTCTGGATTGGGCGGCCGCAATGGTAAAGCCCGGCGGAGTCCTGGTTTATTCGACCTGTACCTTTGCTCCGGCAGAGGATGAGGAAACGATGGCAGGATTTCTTCAGAAACACCCGGAGTTCACTCTGGAAGATCTTCCGGGAAAACTGGGGAAGCGGATGGAGGAGTTCGGGTTTGATATGGGACATCCGGAGTGGTGCACACAAAAAGACAGCCCGTCGGATGACGGAGCGGAAGACTGCACAGCGGAGAAGGGCACGGCGGGAGATGCGGATGCGGGCGTTCGTTCCGCAGAAGAGGTGAGACAGGAACTGGGCAAAACCGTGCGCCTCTGGCCCCACAGATTAAGCGGAGAGGGACATTTTGCAGCGGTGCTGCAGAAGGAAGGAATCCTCTGCAGGGAGACTGTGCCGGAGTGCTGTGATTTTCCGGGAAGTGAAAAAGGAACGAAATATAGCTCCGGGGACAGCAGGAAAGGGAAAAAAGGCGGCAGAGAAAAGCACGGCGGAAAAGGAGATTCTGCCTTGTCCGGCGTCATCCCGCAGCTGGAGGAGCAGGCACTGAAGGCAGGCGTTCTGAAGCGGTTTGCCAAGGACATGGGAGCGGGTCTGGTGCGCTTTGGCGATGACGTGTACCTGATGCCCTACCGGGAGCAGATTGGAATGGAAGGTCTGCGCGTCCTGCGGCCCGGTCTGCAGATCGCGGTCTTCAAAAAGGATCGGCTGGAGCCGGCACATGCGCTTGCAATGGCGCTGCATCCGGAGGATGCACTGCAGACACGGGATCTGCCGCCGAGAAGCCCGGAGGCAGAGGCCTTTTTCCGAGGGGAGTCGCTGCCCTGCGATCCGTCTCTGAAGGGCTGGATTCTTGTCACTGCAGGAGGAGTTTCCGCAGGCTGGTGCAAGGCGGCCGGCGGAATGCTGAAAAATCACTATCCCAAGGGACTTCGAAGATCGCTGTCGCAGTGAAAGGAACGCCTGGCTGCAGGTTGTTCCCTGCGGCCGGCATACAGGAGGAGATTCAAGATGATTTATCTGGATCATGCGGCAACCTGTCCGATGCGCAGAAAGGCACTCGAGGAGATGAGAGCGGCGCTGGAGTCGGTGTATGCAAATGCGAGTCCGTCCTATCCGCCGGCGCAGAGAGCAAAGGCGGAACTGGATCGGGCGAGGGCAGTGCTGGCAGAAACCATCGGCGCGGACTGGAAGGAAATTTTTTTTACCTCCGGCGGGACCGAAAGCGATAACTGGGCGCTGATCGGCGCAGCGGAGGTTCTGGGCTGCGGTCGGCATATCATTACCACTTCGATCGAACATCATGCGGTACTGCATACCTGTGCCTATCTGGAGGCAAGAGGATATACGGTGTCCTATCTGCCGGTGGATGAGAAGGGAAGGGTGCAGGTGAAGACCCTGCAGGAGGAACTGCAGAGGCATCCGGATACCGGACTGGTGTCTGTCATGATGGTGAACAATGAAGTGGGGACGATTGAACCGATCGGCGAGCTGGTGCAGGAGGTGCGGAATTTTGACAGGAAGATTCTGTTCCACACCGATGCGGTGCAGGCCTACGGGAAGCTTCCCATTGATGTGAAGCAGCTGGATGTGGATCTGATGTCGGTATCGGGGCATAAGATCGGAGGACCGAAGGGGATCGGCTTCCTGTACCTTCGCAGGGGCGTGCAGATCGGTTCTCTGATCCACGGCGGAGGACAGGAGAGCGGAAGGAGAGCGGGAACCGAGAATGTCCCGGCGGTCATAGGCTTTGCGGCGGCTGCGAAGGAGGCGGCTGCCTGCAGAGAAGATGAAACAAAGCGTGTTCTGGAGCTGCAGAAGTATTTTTGCGAAGAGCTGAAAAGAGAACTGGGGCTGGGAAGAGAAGGCGGGTGTCTTTGGAACGGACCGGATCCGGGAACGGATTTGGAGGGAGAGAAATGGATGCGTCAGCCGTGCAACGTGAGTGTATCTTTTCCGGGGTATGATCAGAGGACGCTTCTGATGAATCTGGATCTGGCCGGGATCTGTGCTTCGGGAGGAAGTGCATGCACGACGGGGGCGCTGACACCGTCGCATGTACTGCTGGCAATGGGAAGAAGCCGGGAGGAGGCGGCAGGAGCACTGCGTTTCACACTGGGACCGGAGAACACGAAAGAGGAGATCCGCAGGACGATCTGTGTGCTGAAGGAGACCCTGCAGAGGGTGTCTGAAATATAATCGCAGAAGCCGAAAATAGGAATTCTGCAGAATATGGGGGGAAAAATGAAGCAGTATGAAATGCTGGAACTGACCTTTGAGGGCAGCGAGCCTGCGGGAAATCAGGCACAGGTGGATGTGAAAGGAGAGTTTTGCTGCGAAGCGACGGGACAGTCTGTCTGCGTGAGGGGTTTCTAT
>CAVAJA010000101.1:0-18100 GCA_963588615.1 Lachnospiraceae bacterium
GTATAAATAGACCATCCATTCGATTCGTCCTGGAAGATCTCATCCGTTCCCATGTTGACCATCGGTTCAATGGTAAAGCACATTCCCGGAACCATCAGCATTTCCGTGCCCGGCTTGGACACATAGCTCACGTAAGGGTCCTCATGAAACTCTAAACCGCAGCCATGTCCTCCGATCTCCTTAACGATGGTATACCCGTTGTCCAGCGCATGCTGGTGCACCGCATGTCCCATATCACCCATGAAGGTCCACGGCTTCACCATCTCAATGCCCTTTTCCACGCATTCATATGTGACCTTTACCAGCTTTTTCCAGTCCTCTCGAACATTTCCCAGCATATACATGCGGGAGGAATCCGAGAAATATCCATTCAGAATGGTCGAACAATCCACATTGATGATGTCCCCGTCCTTCAGCACGACATCCTTGCTGGGAATTCCGTGGCAGACCTGATCATTTACCGATGTGCACACACTCTTCGGGTACCCCTCATAGTGAAGATCTGCCGGGATACCGCCCATCTTTACCGTTGTATTATATACGATATCATCGATTTCCTGTGTGGTCATGCCGATGCGGATCTTATCCTGCACTTCATCCAGAACTGCGATGTTAATCCTGGCACTGGCCTTGATTCCCTCCACATCCTTGGGTGTCTTGATGATGCTCCTGTCCGGAACGATGTGGCCCTGCAGCTCATACTCGCGAATCCTGTCATCAAAATTCATATGGCAGGTTTTGTATTTTTTGCCGCTTCCGCACCAGCAGGGCGAATTGCGATCCACCTTTGTCATATGCTGTATCATTTCTGCTCTCTCCTTCTGTCTCCCAATTCCAGGCATCCCATCGGATTCCTGCGGAAACAGTTCATAAAGTCAGCGGTATTGGCCTCAATGTCCCCGCGGTAAATTGCGGATCCTGCCACGATGACATTGGCTCCTGCCCGGAGCACCTTCCCCACATTCTCCTTCGTGATTCCGCCGTCTGCCTCAACATCAATTCCGGGCTTTCTCTCATCCACAACCTTTCTGGCCTTCCGAATCTTATCTGTGCATTCCTCAATGTATTTCTGACCGCCGAATCCGGGCTCCACCGTCATCACCAGCAGCATATCAACATCATCCAGATACGGAATCACCTTCTCCACCGGTGTGGCCGGATTAACCGCCAGCCCGACCTTCTTTTTTTCACCCCGAATGGCCTTTATGACAGCTTCTGCATCCGGTGCAGCTTCGAGGTGGAAGGTTATCCCGTCCGCACCGCACTCCGCAAAATCTTTGATATATCGAACCGGATCCGTCACCATCAGATGAACATCCAGGAATTGCTCCGTATCCTTTCGGATGCTCCTCAGAACCGGCATGCCAAAAGAGATGGACGGAACAAACACGCCGTCCATGACATCAACATGTACCCACGGTGCACCTGCAAGTGCCGTTTTCCGAATCTGCTCCCCAAGACAATTAAAATCCGCCGCTAAAATAGACGGAGACAACTTTATCATATTCCTCTCGTTCTGCTGCACAAAATCTGCAGTCCTGCAATACACTCGATAACCCGAGGTTCCTGTGACAGAACCCCAGGCTGTATGATCCCACATAACGATGTCTGAGCCTTGCAAACTCACAGCTTCTTGGCATCCGCCGGGGCTTTCCTGCGGATGCTTCCGACGCCGCAAAATGATCAGCCCTTCACAAATGCCAGTGTCTTTGCCGCAATGCCTGCGCCATCCAGGCCATACTTCACCACCAGCTGTCCGGCTGTCCCGGACTCTCCGAAGTGATCCTCGATTCCGATGCGGTGCATCCTCGTCGGAAGCTTCTCCGAAAGAACCTCCGCCACAGCTCCTCCAAGACCACCGATGATGCTGTGCTCCTCTGCCGTAATCACCTTTCCGGTCTTGCCCGCGGATGCCAGAAGGAGTTCTTCGTCAATGGGCTTGATGGTGCAGATGTTGATTACCTCTGCATCAACGCCTTCTCCCTTCAGTACCTCTGCCGCATCCAATGCCGCAGCAACGCAGATTCCGGAGGCCACAATCGTAACATCCTTTCCTTCCTTCAGAAGCTTGCCCTTTCCGATCTCGAATTTATAGTCCGGATCATTGAAAACCGGAACCGCGTAGCGGCCGAATCGCATATAGACCGGTCCCACATAATCTGCAGCTGCCTTCACGCAGGCCCTTGCCTCAATGTCATCCGAAGGATTCATGACCACCATTCCGGGAATGGTTCTCATCAGTGCCACGTCCTCATTGCACTGGTGGCTTGCTCCATCCTCACCTACGGTGATGCCTGCATGTGTTGCGCCGATCTTAACATTCAGGTGAGGATATCCGATGGAATTCCTTACCTGCTCATACGCGCGTCCTGCTGCAAACATCGCGAACGTCGACGCAAACGGTGTTTTTCCGGCCGCTGCAAGCCCTGCTGCAATGGACATCATATTCCCTTCTGCAATTCCGCAGTCAAAAAAACGTTCCGGATATTTTTTTGCAAAGTAGGACGTTCTGGTCGAAGCCTTCAGATCTGCATCCAGAACGACAATATCGGGGTGATCTGCACCCAGCTCCTCCAGCGCGTGTCCGTAGCTTTCCCGCGTTGCAATCTTCTTGATATCTGACATCATTCCCTCTTTCTGCCGCATTTGATTTCCGGCCGTCATGCTTCCTTTTCCAGCTCTGCATCGATCGCTGCAAGATCTTCCATAGCAACGGCATACTGCTCGTCATTCGGTGCAACACCATGCCAGGATGCCTGATTTTCCATGTAGGAAACGCCCTTGCCCTTTACCGTTTTTGCAATGATTGCAGTCGGCATTCCCTTTGTATCGCGGGCCTCCTTAAATGCAGCACGGATTTCATCAAAGTTATGTCCGTCAATCTTGATTACATGAAAGTTGAACGCCTCAAATTTTCTGTCCAGAGGATACGGATTATTCACCTGTGAGATGTCTCCGTCAATCTGCAGATTGTTGTTGTCCACAATAACGCAGAGGTTATCCAGTTTTTTGGCCCCCGCGAACATTGCAGCCTCCCAGACCTGTCCTTCCTCCGTCTCACCGTCTCCCAGAAGAGTATAAACACGGTAATTCTTCGCATCCACCTTTCCGGCAACTGCCATGCCGACAGCTGCGGAAATTCCCTGTCCGAGAGAGCCGGACGACATGTCCAAACCCGGCAGGTACTGCATGCTGGGATGTCCCTGAAGTCTTGAACCAAGTTTGCGGAAGGTCTTCAGTTCCTCGGTCGGGAAATATCCCTTCTTGGCCATTGCAGAATACAATCCTGGGCAGGTGTGTCCTTTCGACAGAACGAATCGATCACGGTCCGGATTGCCGATCAGCTCCGGTCCCACATTCATCTCTTCAAAGAAGAGAAAGGTGTACAGATCTGCAGCAGAAAGTGATCCGCCGGGATGTCCTGCCTGTGCGGAATAAACCGCAGTCACGATTCCCTTCCGGATTTCGTTGGCAGTCTTCTTCAGTTCTAGATTTTTCAACTTCATTTCCTCCTTGGAGTGTATGTGTTCTCTCCGGCCGCCCTCAGCCGTATGCCGGGCTGCGGATTTCCTAAGTTTCCTGTCCGTAATAAGCGCCTGCGCCATGCTTGCGGTAATAATGTTTGTCCTGCACAGCCTGCGCAGCAGGCAGAACCCCGGGCTGAATGAGCTCCGTCCGAAATGCCATTTTTGCAATTTCCTCCAACACCACAGCACCGTGTACGGCATCCACGGGATTCTTTCCCCATGTGAACGGTCCGTGATTGGAACAGAGGCAGGCAGAAACCGCTTCATAGTCCTTTCCCATTCTCGCGAATTCATCCACAATAAGGACACCGGTGTTGTGCTCGTAAGCCTCATCGATCTCTTCCTTCGTCAGCGTGCGAAGGCACGGAACCTCTCCGTAATAATAATCTGCATGCGTCGTGCCATAGCAGGGAATGCACCGGCCGGCCTGCGCCCAACTGGTTGCATAGGAAGAATGGGTATGCACAATTCCTCCGATGTTTTTCCAATTTTTATACAGATACGCATGCGTGGGCGTATCCGAGGAAGGATTCATATCTCCCTCCACCTTATTCCCATCGAAGTCCACTACCACCATGCTCTCCGGCGTCAATTTGTCGTATTCCACACCGCTGGGCTTGATGACGAACAGCCCTGCTTCTCGACTGACTCCGGATACATTGCCCCATGTAAATGTCACAAGGCCATACTGCGGCAGCAGCATATTGGCTTCATATACCTGTTGTTTCAGCTCCTCCAGCATATCCTCTCGCATTCCCTCCTGTCGTGTCCATCCGACGCAAAAGCACCTGCAGAATACGCTTCGAATGCACGTGCTCTCCTGCAGAAACGCCGCCTTCTCTATAACCAGGTGACAGCTGCCGCTTCCATCGGCAGCCCCTTTTTATATCGTTCCAGATACGCATTAAACCCGGCCGCATCCTCAGGATTCGGCCAAACGGTCTCCCCTTCTGCGTTTGCAAAAACATTTTTATTCAGCCACTCATCCAGTGCAAGCCCCTCTCCTCGGATCATAAACGCTGCAAGAAGAGCGATTCCCCATGCGCCCCCTTCTCCCGCTGTCGTCATACAGGTGACGGGAGTGTTCAATGCCGCTGCCAGAATGCTCTGTCCGACCCCTTTTGTCTTGAACAGTCCGCCGTGCCCCATCATATTGTCCACCTTCACGCCCTCGTTTTTGAGCAGCAGATCCATCCCAGCCTTCAGAACCGAGAGTGACGCATACAGGTGAGCGCGCATGAAATTGGCCAGATTGAAGTTGGAATCCGGTGTTCTCGCAAACAGCGGACGCCCCTCACTCATTTTCATGATGGGTTCCCCAGAATAATAATTATAATCCAGCAGGCCCCCACAGTCCTTCTCTCCCTCCAGCGCCTTGTTGTAAAGGACGCTGAAAAGCCGATCTTTCGATGTCTTCATCCCCATGGCAGCGCAGAACTCATCAAAAAGATTCACCCACGCATTCAGATCTGAGGTACAGTTGTTGCAGTGTGCCATGGCCACCAGATCACCCGCAGGTGTCGTCACCAGATCAATCTCCGGGTAAACACTCCTAAGCTCATGCTCCAGCACGATCATTCCAAAACACGACGTGCCGGCAGATACATTTCCGGTTCTCCTGGCAACGGCATTGGTGGCTGCCATTCCGGTCCCTGCATCTCCTTCCGGAGGGCACATCGGAATTCCCGCCTCCAGTTCCCCGGAAACATCCAGGAGCTCTGCTCCTTCCTTTGTCAGAACGCCTGCCTTCTCACCCGCCTTCAAATTCCGCGGGAACACATCCGGCAGCTTCCAGCGGTATCCTTTCTCCGCAATGAGCACGTTGAATTTCTCCACCATGGATGCGTCGTAATCATGTGTCTGCATGCTGATGGGGAACATTCCCGAACCATCTCCGACACCGATTACCTTCTCACCGGTCAGCTGCCAATGAACATAAGCAGCAAGAGTTGCCACAAAATGGATGTCCTTCACATGTTCTTCACCGTTCAGAATTGCCTGATACAGGTGAGAAATGCTCCATCTCTGCGGAATATTGTAATGAAAGAGCTCTGTCAGCCGTTCTGCCGCCTCGCCCGTAGTCGTATTCCGCCATGTGCGGAACGGGACCAGCAGTTCATCCCGGTCATTGAATGCCAGATACCCATGCATCATTGCACTGATTCCGATTGCAGCCAACCTGCGGATAGAAATGCCGAATCTCTCCTGCACATTCTTTCGAAGATCGGCATAGCACCCCTGCAGACCATTTCGGATATCCTCCAGAGAGTATGTCCAGATGCCGTTCTCCAGTCTGTTTTCCCACTCCCAGGCTCCTTCTGCCGCAGGGATATTGTCCTCTGTGATCAGTTCTGCCTTGATGCGGGTTGAACCGAATTCAATTCCAAGAACCGCCCTGCCTTCTTCGATTTCTTTCCTGATCTCAGATGGTTCCATTTTTCCTCTCCCGCTGACACCATTAAAATGAGACAACTACGAATATTCTATCATAACGCCATACATTATGTGCAGACCTAAAAGTATGCTGCTGGGCCCGGACATTCTCCGTTCTCTGTCACCTTCCGTTCTTCACCGTTCACAATTCATCCAGTCCCGATCCCACAAAAGGACATTCAGCTTTCGTGCCATGGTTTTGGCCGGTCCTGTGAAATACCGATTTGTCATAACCGCACCTACCATGCAGTCATAATAGGCGCAGCCTGCATAGACCTCCTGTACCGCATGAACCCCCACATAGGACTCATAACACTTGCACTGCACTGCATAGGTGACGCCATCCTTCTCGCACAGGATATCTGCACCGAAGTCTCCGCTCCCTCTTGTCACCTCCACATTGCCAAAACCGTACTGCTGCAGCACATCGGCACAGTAGTATTCAAAATCATGCCCTTCCATTTCATCCATGGGAAGGGCTCTGGGCGCGCTCTTTCGATTCACCCAGCGCAGAAAAAAGAAAACTGCTGTGCCAACTCCTGCAGCCAGCACGGCGGCACCGAAATATGACCAAGATATCATTCCAGATTCCCCGAATTCCACAGCCCGTGACGCTGTATCCAGCCAAACAAACCGTTCCCCTCTTTGTCCCCTGAGATTCTCATTCCCGGAAGCTGCAGCTGCGGCGGAGCCCCTACCTTCGGATATTCCACCCATTCCCGTTCCAGAATAGCGGTCCCCCACTCGGTAAGAGTGTGCTCCGGCGGCAGCGTTTCTTCCACCCCAAATCCAGGAATCTCAAATCCCGGCGCCGTCTCACCGTTTACCATCTCGCCGATGGGGCCTCTTGGTCTTCCGACATAATACTCCTCATTCGTCTCCAGACAATAAGCAGCCAATCTCGCCCGGTCGGCAATCGCCTGTCTCATGGACCCCTCTTCTCCGAATAATTCCAGACATTTTGCCCCGCAGTCGATGTCCACAAAACGTTCTGACCGGTAGATCTGGTTGTGGCCGATCGGAAGCGCACTGGAAAGACTCCTGCCCGCCTGACGATTCGTCTCCTGATAATAGTAGTCTGTAATCGTATGACCACAGATCAGCATACTGTAGGGTTTGTCCCCGGTATAACTGCGAAAAGGATTTTCTCTCGGCAGAAGCCGTCTCCATACGGCATCCATTTTTCCCCTCTGTCTTGCTGCCTCTCCCATCCTGGGATCATCAAAAAAGGGATAGGCATGGGCCACCATGAACAGTCGTCCGCCCGCCTCAGCATCCAGTGAAAAGGGCAGGTTCCGCATCCATCGATACACTCCTTCCTGTGCCTCTTCCGAAAGTTCACAGAACCCGTCCCACGTCACCTGTCCGTGATTGTCCTCCAGCCAGTTTCTGGAAGCTTCCGAAATCCATTCATCCTGAATTCCGTACTCTATCGCAGATAAAAACATGAGCTCATGGTTGCCCATGAGACAATGGACAAAATCATACTCCTCGTCCATTCGCTTCACGGCAAGGATGGTCTCTATGGATTGGGAGCCCCAATCTCCATAATCTCCGACGAGGTACAAAGAATCAGACCCATCGTACTGCAGATGGATCTTATCCAAAAGTTTTTCGAATTCATCATACGCGCCATGAATGTCGCCAATCACATAAGTAGCCATGCACCACATTATAGCACTGCGGTATCCTGCCGCCGCAAATTTGCACAAAGACACGCTCTCCATCCCGCCGCCTGCACAAAAAAACTTCCCGCCGATCTCACAAAGAGACCGACGGGAAGGATATCCCTCGTT
Organism: Lachnospiraceae bacterium; assembly: GCA_963588615.1. Taxonomy (GTDB): domain Bacteria; phylum Bacillota; class Clostridia; order Lachnospirales; family Lachnospiraceae; genus CAG-791. The sequence continues at coordinate 7,757 of CAVAJA010000101.1, forward strand.
CCGATGACGCACTCAATCCGTCATCTGCACAAGCTTATGCCAGCTTCGGGCCAGCAGCAACCAGAGCCTTACCAGCCTCGTTGCCTTCATACTTTGCAAAATTCTTGATGAATCTCTGAGCCAGATCCTCAGCCTTTGCGTTCCACTCTGCAGCATCCGCATAGGTGTCGCGAGGATCCAGAATGCCGGTATCTACGCCGGGCAGCTCGGTGGGAACCTCAAAATCGAAGTAAGGGATCTTCTTGGTAGGAGCCTTCAGTACATCGCCGCTCAGAATTGCATCGATGATGCCGCGCGTGTCCTTAATGGAAATGCGCTTGCCGGTTCCGTTCCATCCGGTGTTGACAAGGTATGCCTTTGCTCCGCTCTTCTCCATCTTCTTAACCAGCTCTTCTGCATACTTTGTAGGATGCAGCTCCAGGAATGCCTGACCGAAGCAAGCAGAGAAGGTAGGAGTAGGCTCTGTGATTCCGCGCTCAGTTCCTGCAAGCTTTGCCGTGAAGCCGGACAGGAAATAGTACTGAGTCTGCTCAGGAGTCAGGATCGATACCGGAGGCAGTACGCCGAATGCATCTGCAGACAGGAAGATCACGTTATCAGCTGCAGGGCCGGAGGACTTGCCGTTTACCTTGGAAGCAATCTTCTCGATGTGCTCAATCGGATAGGATACACGAGTGTTCTCGGTAACGCTCTTGTCGTCGAAATCGATCTTGCCGGCTTCATCAACCGTTACGTTCTCCAGAAGAGCATCTCTCTTGATTGCGTTGTAGATATCCGGCTCAGACTCCTTGTCCAGACCGATAACCTTTGCATAGCAGCCGCCCTCAAGGTTGAATACACCGTTATCATCCCAGCCGTGCTCGTCATCGCCGATCAGCAGGCGCTTCGGATCTGTGGACAGGGTGGTCTTTCCGGTTCCGGACAGACCGAAGAAGATTGCGGTGTGCTCACCGTTCATATCCGTGTTGGCAGAGCAGTGCATCGAAGCCATGCCCTTCAGAGGAAGGTAATAGTTCATCATGGAGAACATACCCTTCTTCATCTCGCCGCCGTACCATGTATTCAGGATTACCTGCTCCTTGGAGGTGATGTTGAATGCTACGCAGGTCTCAGAATTCAGGCCAAGCTCCGCATAGTTCTCAACCTTTGCCTTGGAAGCATTGTAAACGATGAAATCAGGCTCAAAGTTTGCCAGTTCCTCAGCAGAGGGACGAATGAACATATTCGTTACAAAGTGAGCCTGCCAAGCAACCTCAACGATGAAACGAACTGCCATTCTGGTGTCAGCATTTGCACCGCAGAATGCATCTACAACATACAGTCTCTTGTCAGACAGTTCCTTCTTTGCAAGATCCTTAACAGCTGCCCAAGTCTCCTGGGTCATCGGGTGATTGTCGTTCTTATACTCATCTGTGGTCCACCACACGGTGTCCTTCGAGTTCTCGTCAACAACGATGTACTTGTCTTTCGGAGAACGACCGGTATAAACGCCGGTAAATACGTCAACTGCTCCCAGCTCTGTTACCTTGCCAACTTCATAGCCTTCCAGTTCAGCCTTGGTCTCCTCTTCGAACAGCTGCTCAAAAGAAGGATTGTAGACAATTTCGGTCGTCCCGGTGATGCCATACTTAGTTAAATCAATATTTGCCATAGTGTTTCGGACCTCCGTCATATATAGGAAACTGTTATGAAAATAACACAGTTACGGTTATACCACAAAAAAAATTACGTCACAACGAAAAAGCACAAATTCATTTCTTTTTAACACTTATACAACATAAATCATAGGTAAATCCTATGAAATATGTCCTCTGCACCTGCCGCAGCGGGCACATTGAAAATTTTCGCAGGAAAGCCGGCAGGTTCTGAACGAGCGCATCACTTCTGTACCGAAAGCAGCGCTTTATAAATCTCTCTTTTGGGGACTCCTCGATCCAATGCCACCTTCTTCATTGCTTCTTTTCGGTCCGCACCCTGCTCCTCATAGTAGGCCATGTGGTCCTCCAGGCTCATATTCTGCCACGCGGCCTCCCGTTCTTTCTGCAGCTCTTCCGGATCCGCCCCCGCAAGGACCAGGACATACTCCCCTCTGGGATCTGTTGTTTCATAAAATTCCCTTGCTGTCTGAAGCGTGAACGGAACCGCTTCCTCGAATTTTTTGGTCAGCTCGCGGCACAGAACAACCTTCCTGCTGCCGAGGGCCTGATGCAGCTCCTTCAATGTGGATTTCAGATGATGCGGTGCCTCATATAAAATGATGGTACGTTCTTCTTTTCGGAGCTGCTTCAGCACACGGGCGCGTTCCTTTTTATCCGCCGGAAGAAACCCCTCAAAGCAAAACCGACGTGCAGGCATTCCGCTCATCGTAAGAGCCGTGATCAGTGCACAGGCCCCCGGGAGCGAGGTGACCCGGATTCCCTGTTCCATGCATTTTGCAGCCAGCACTTCTCCCGGATCCGAGATCGCCGGTGTGCCGGCATCCGTCACGACCGCAATGTTTTCGCCCCTCTGCAGATGCAGGATCAGTTCATCTGCTTTTTCATATTTGTTGTGCTCATGGTAACTGGTCATAGGCTTATGGATATCATAATGATTCATAAGCTTGCGTGTATTTCTGGTATCCTCCGCCGCAATCAGATCCACTGATTTCAGCGTTTCCAGAACCCGCAGGCTGATATCCCCAAGGTTTCCGATCGGCGTGGCGCACAGATACAGTACGCCCAATTCATGTTCATCCATATGCATTGCCTCACTTTGCGTCTGCTTCTTCCGATCTCCGGCAGCATTCTCACTCCCGGCAGAACCTGCAGCGGCCTTCCTTTTCTCTCAGAATCGTCAGCATCTAATAGCCGTACATATTCAGAATCTCATCCGTATAGCGCCCCGGTGCCTCATACACAATGAGCGGCCTTTCCACCGTGATGCGCGGTCGTCCTCCCCGCACACAGTCCATAAGAACCATGTTGGGTTCTCTGTCCGCATAAGGATACACCAGACGCATTCGCTTCGGTTCCAGGTGGTGTGCACACAGCGTCACCATGATCTCCGCCAATCGAAACGGTCTGTGCACCATATAGAAGTGTCCGCCCGGGCGCAGCAGCTTTTCCGCTGCGCTCAGCAGATCCTCCAGGCTGCAGCATATCTCGTGTCTGGCAATTGCCAGTGCATCGTTTGGGGTCTGAAGGCCATGCCGATCCGTCATATACGGCGGATTGGAGGTAATGACATCAAAAGAAGCAGCCGCAAATAAAGCGTCTGCCTCTTTGATGTCTCCCGTCACAATCTCGATCCGCTTTTCAAGCTCATTCATCTGAACGCTTCGCCTGGCCATATCTGCACTTTCCGGCTGCAGCTCCAGTCCGACAAAATGCTCTGCTTCTGTCTTTGCACTCATCAGAAGCGGCAGAATTCCTGTTCCCGTGCCCAGATCTAAGACCTGATCTCCTTTTGCCGCTCTGGCAAAGCCGGACAGCAGGACAGCATCCATGCCAAAGGCAAACCGTCCCGGATTCTGGATAATCTCCAGCTGACTCCGCTGCAGATCATCAATTCGCTCATTCGGTTGCAGAAGGCTTTTCTTCTTTTCGTCTGTCATTGTTGTTCTTACGTCTGTACCGATGGCGGCGATGGTTTCCCTCGCCGGCAGCCTCTTTTGACTCGTTGTCCTTTGGCAGCTCCTGTCTGGAACGATTTTCCTTCACCGCCGCATTCCTGTTGCGGTCTTTCGGTGTGCCCTTCGAAGCACCGTTTCCCGGTGTCTTCTGCGTATTTTCGCCTCGCTCCAGGCCAGCGGCTCCTTCTCCCCCCTGACGGTCTCTCCGATTCCTGCGGTTCTGAGAACGTTCCCTGCGCTCCTGGCGATCCGATCGGTTCTCCGCTTTGCTCTTTTCGGATCTGCCTTCCGTACTGTGCTCCGTCTCGTCTTCCGCCCTGCGCTCAATCGTCTCCGGACGTTCCGACCGTTCTTCGTTCCCGTCCTGGATTTTCACTGTGCGGCCGCTCTGTCTGCTCTTTCCGCTGTTCTTGAGTTCCGCACGGTTAACCTTCGGCTTCGCCTGTCCGCGCTTTCTGCGGTGCAGGATCGTCAGCGTGTCCGCTGCGCACTCGTGCACTTCCTTCTCATCGTCCACTTCCACCAGGATTCTCACGGATTGCTTGAGAATATTGACGCTGATCACGCTTCCGGTCAGTCCGTCTCCTGTCTGCACCTCATCTCCCAGTCTCGGAAGACTCTTGTTCAGTTCCTCGTAGGTTTCCTCTTCATTCTTGAGGCAGCACATCAGTCGGCCGCAGGAGCCGGAAATTTTTGTGGGATTCAGAGACAGATTCTGCTCCTTTGCCATCTTGATGGAAACCGGCACGAAATCCGTCAGATAAGTGTGGCAGCAGAGCGGTCTGCCGCAGATGCCGTACCCTCCCAGAATCTTCGTCTCATCTCTGACGCCGATCTGGCGAAGCTCGATCCGAATATGAAAAATACCCGCCAGATCCTTGACGAGATCCCGAAAATCCACTCTTCCGTCGGAGGTAAAGTAAAACAGCAGCTTGCTGCCGTCAAATGTATATTCCGCATCGATCAGCTTCATATCCAACTCGTGCTCATGAATCTTCTCGAAGCAAACGTGAAAGGCTTCCCTCTCTTTTTCCCGATTCTCCTTTACCCGCTTTTCATCGGATTCCTCAGCCATGCGGACAATCTTTTTTATCGGCGCCTTGAACTGTTTGTGATGAATTCTCATAGGATCACAGACGCTGATGCCGTACTCCAATCCGCGGGCCGTCTCTACAATCACATGCGATCCCCGCTTCACCGGCAGACCTCCAACTGCAAAATAATAGGACTTCCCCGCCGTCCGGAAGCGAACTCCCACCACTCCGATCAGATCAGAATCATCCAGCACTGCAGACTCCTCTGTATTCTCCGACATCTCCTCGGAATTCCTCGTCTCCTCCTGCTGCTCCTGATCGATTTCCTCCGGATTCACTTCCCGTTCTTCTGTCGTCTCCGTGAACTCGATCTGTATGTCAATTGTCTCTTCTTTCTTAATTTCTTCCATGCAACCTGCTTCCACATCTTCCGTAATTCAGCACGAGCGCAGAACTCTTCGCAGCTTCAACAGCAGCAGCTCTGCAACCTGTACATCATTTTCCCTGCTCTTTCGGCGCCTTTGTGCATCGTCAAATGCCTCCAGACTTTGATGCAGTCCCTGATAGGACAGCGTCACGGCAGTGCTTCTAATATACGGTATCTCGTCTTGGAAAATCAAGTTTTCCGGACTCTGCGTGCTCTTCATCACCAGAAGGTCCCGATACCAGCTTCTCCCAATATCCAGGAAGTCATCCATGCAGGTATCCTTTGTTTCCTTATCTCCTGCAAGTTTCTGCGCGTAAAGCAGAATCTTATGACTGTCACTTTCCTTTAGCTTTTTCATAAAAGTGATCAGATCTCGCCGAAAGTTTTCTGCTTCCCCATCTGCCAGTGCAAGGCACCTTCCCGGATTACCGTGAGAAAGGCGCGCCAAAGTGAGTGCCCTTGCACCCCTCACATTGTATTCCTCCAATGCCCGCACCAGCTCCTTCTCCGGTGCAGGATGAAGCTGTATGGTAATGCATCTCGATAAAATCGTCGGCAGAAATGCCGCAAGATTATCCGCAAGCAGCAGCAGTACGACATACGCCGGCGGTTCCTCCAGAGTCTTGAGCAGTGCATTCTGTGCCTGCTGACTCATTCGCTCCGCATTTGGAACAACATATATCTTGTAACTGCTCTGATATGGCTTCAGTGCCGCATCAGACTGTATGAAGCGTGCCGCCGAAACGCCGAGCGTTGTTGTCTTTGCAGCGGCACCGACCCGCTCATTGCTGACCAGAATGACATCCGGATGCGTCCCCGCTTTCATCTGCCGGCAGGATGGACAGCAGCCGCAGGGCTCCAGCAGCCCATTCCGATCTGCCGGCTGTTCACACACAAGCACTGCCGCCAGGGCCCGCGCAAGCGCCTCCTTTCCTGCCCCCTTTTCCCCGTGAATCAGGTAGGCCTGAGACAGGCGATTCGTTCTGAGCGCATTCTGCAGATGTGCTACCGCCAGCTTCTGACCGATTACGGATTCAAATCCAATTCCTGACATATTTTCTTCCACACTTCTTCCACGCATCGATCAATGACGTCGTTCTGATATCGAGCCGTGATTCCGGCCTCCTTAAGTTTCTCCTCTGAGAAATCCTCCTCGTCTGCAAGAAAGCGGCGGCACAGTTCCGCGTATCGAGGCGCAGGTTCCTTTCTCTCCCGTTTCAGTGCGCGCTCCAGCCGCTCGCCGGGATCCAGCTCAATATAAAGCGGAACCACCGCTTCCGTTCCGTAATAATCGCAGAAGGACCGATAGGATTCCAATGTTCCGATCAGCAGATAACTGCTCTTTTCCAAATCGATCTGACCGTCATCCTTCGTGTAATAATGCCAGATTCCATGCACCGTTCGGTAATCCCTGGATTCAATCATAATGCCTGCCGCCTTCGCCGCAGCAAACTGCTGATCCGTTTCGAAATAATACGTCTCTCCGTCTTTTTCCCCTGTACGCATCGGACGCGTCGTGCAGGGGATTACCCTCTGCAGCCGATGCGCCGCAGCCTGTCTTGTCTTACTTCCTTCCTCTGTCTCCACCTCATCCCCGGCAGCACGTCCCATGATTCTTCTGTAAATGGTATCCTTGCCGGATGCACTTTTCCCCATAAGGCAGAATATCTTATTCGAGATTCTGTGCGGAGTCCTGCTGTGTGAAATTCTGTCGGAAGGGTTGCGGTATACTTCCATTCCTGCTGTTCTCTCCGTCGCTGCCTGACAGCCCTCGCAGCATCCCGTAATTTCCTGTATCATCACCATACATCAATGCAGCGAATCATATTCGTGTTGCCGGATACGCCCAGCGGCATGCCTGCTGTCAGCACGGCCTTGTCCCCGGCCTTCACATAACCGGCCAGCTTAGCCCGATTGATCGCCGCCTCAAACAAAAGATCCGATGTAGGTTCCTGCGGGATGATGATCGGCTGCACTCCAAAGAGCAGATTCATCTGGCAGGCCGTCTCCTTGCTGGTTGTGCAGGCAATGATCGGACAAACCGGTTTATGTGCCGCCAGACGCCTTGCGGTAAAACCTGAAAGTGTAACGGTGATAATGGCGTCCGCCTTCACATCCTCTGCAATCGTGCAGGTGGCGTGCGAAATAGCCGTTGTAATGTCACTCCGATCGGACACACTGCGGGAATCCATTCTGGATGCATAATCGATGTCACGCTCCGTGCGCTCTGCAATCCGGGACATGGTCCTCACCGCCTCCTCCGGATAAGCACCGTTTGCGGTCTCCCCCGACAGCATGATCGCGGTTGTTCCATCATAGATGGCATTCGCCACGTCTGTGGTCTCTGCGCGGGTAGGACGCGGATTGTGCATCATGGAATCCAGCATCTGCGTAGCCGTCACGCAAATCTTGCCCTTTTGCTCTGCGCTTCGAATCATCTTTTTCTGAAGGAAAGGAACTTCCTCCAGCGGTACCTCTACTCCCAGATCTCCGCGGGCCACCATAATGCCGTCTGCCTCGTCCAGAATTTCTTCCAGGTTTCTAACACCCTGTACGCTTTCAATCTTTGCAATGATCTTGATCTTGCTGTTGTAGCGTTCCAAAATTCTGCGGATCTCACGAATGTCATCTGCTGTTCTGGTAAAGGAAGCGGCAATGTAATCGAACCCCAGAATGCATCCGAACTCGATATCGCTGCGATCCTGCTCACTGATGAAGGGCATCGTCAGTTCTGCCCCCGGCACGTTGATTCCCTTGTGATTGGACACCGGCCCGCCGTTGATTACCGTACATTCAATTTCGGTTCCACGGATGGCATTCACCTTCAATTCGATCAATCCATCATCGATCAAAATGCTGCCGCCCACCTTTACATCCTTCGGAAGATCTGCATAGGTGACGGATGCTATGGTATTGTCGCCGTCCAGTTCACGTGTCGTCAGCGTAAATTTCTGTCCTGCTTCCAGATTTACCTTGCCGCCTTTGAAATCCCGCGTGCGGATTTCCGGTCCCTTGGTATCCAGAAGTGCGGCTACCGGAAGATTTTTCTCAATACGAACTTTCTTGAGCCGCTCGAATTTCTGAGCCTGTTCCTCATGCGTTCCGTGAGAAAAATTGAAACGTGCTACATTCATTCCCGCGTCAATCAATCTGCTGATTTTCTCTTCGCTGTCACTTGCCGGTCCCAGCGTACATATGATCTTGGTCTTTCTCATCTTTCTAGCTCCTTTCCGTTCCACCTGCGCCCTGCCATGCGGAGATCTGAACCGATTCCCGCATCCGCTGCGGCACAGCTTTCTTCACTCATTCACCGTCAGGTAACGGTCTACTGCAGAACAATAAAGCTCTGAGGCGCCAATGTTATCTTTTCTCCGTCACAGGAGCCGTCCCCAATGGTGTACAGCGCCGTCTTGTGCGTCCCCTGATCCTTTGCCGAAAGCTTTACTGCCCGCTCCTTTGAGGAAGGGTTGACTGCAAGAATAAGTCCGCCTCTTCTGTAGACATACATCGGCTCCAGATCCTCCGCATACAGTGACTCAAAGCTTCCGTCGGCCTGCAGATCCACATGGGCGTGGCGCAGCGCCAGCAATTCCCTCACGGTGTAATACAGGGAATCCTTCTTGGCCTTTTGACTTTCTACGGTAGGAGCATCCTCAGCCGGATCCACCGGAAGATACAGCTCCTCAGCAGCTGCGGAAGAGAATCCAAGGTTTGCGCTCTCATCCCACTGCATGGGAGTTCGAGTGCCGGTCCGATTATATCCGCCCTCCTTGGTTGGAATATGCCGATATCGCATTCCAATCTCATCGCCGTAATACAGGAACGGAACCCCCGGCATGGTGAACAGGAATGCATAGGCCAAACGCCTCTCCCGCTCATCCAGGTTCATCGTAAGCCGCGGCGTATCATGGTTGCACGTGATAAAGCAGATATAGCCGTCTTCTCTTGTGTTGGCATACATTCGTTCATAATCATTCAGGAAAGAGCGTATGCTGCCGCCGGAATCTTTTCGGAAATATGTGCGGTCCTCTACCCAGTCTGCCTTTTTTCCGTCTACATATCCTTTCCTGCTGACCACATGAGCTCCGTGATTATTGTAGTCCCGCAGCAGATAGGAGCAGGGGCGACTCCATCCATCCAGCATGAAATCCATATGAAATCCCGCCTTTAAGGACAGCTCCGGATCACTCCACTCTGAAACGAGGGCAGCCTCCGGGTAATCACGGTCCAGCATTCTGCGCACATCCTTCCAGATACGGCTGGTCCCGGTTCTCTTTTCATCATCCCCTTTTACCAGAGACTCCGCCATATCCACACGGAATCCATCACAGCCCAGATCCAGCCAGAAACGAATGACATCCTTCATTGCCTCCTTTGTGGCAATGCAGGCCGGATCGTCCATCGGCTTCTGCCACGGTTCATTGGGATGGAGAAAGCCATAGTTCAGCGCCGGCTGACACTTGAAAAAATTCAGCATATAAGCGCCTTCCCTCTGGGACTCTCCTGCCACATACGGGCGGCCCGCCATTCCGTTAAAAATATCCAGCGTCCACACATACCGGTCGGAATATTCATTCGGCTCTGCCTTCTGACTCTCCAGAAACCACGGATGCTCTTCTGAGGTATGCCCCGGAACCAGATCCAGCAGCACATGCATTCCCTTTTCATGTGCCTTGCGGAACAGATTCACCAGATCCTCATTCGTTCCGTAGCGCGGTGCCACCTTCTTATAATCTCTGACATCGTAGCCGGCATCCTTAAACGGGGAGTCGTAACACGGATTGATCCACAGCGCGTTGCAGCCCAGATCCTTGATGTAGTCCAGCTTGGAAATAATTCCGTTGAAGTCTCCGATTCCGTCTCCATTGGAATCGCAGAAGGACTGTGGATAAATTTCATAAAAAACAGCATCTTTCAACCATGCAGGCATTGTGAGTTCCTCTCCAAATCATTATTTATGTGCATCGCTTCCGCACCTGCCGCACAGGTGCGTTTCTCTCTCCATTGTATCCGTTCTCTCTTTTGAAAAAAACACCCTCTTTACTGCAGCATGACAAAGACACCGAAATTTCCTCTCCTGCCGTTCGTCACCCTGTGGCTGAACAGCAATTCCGGATTGCAGGCCGTACAGATATCCGTCACATGGATATGTTCCGCCGCAACTCCAGCCTCCAGAAGAGTGATCCGGCAGGCTTCCCACAAATTCAGCTGCACATGTCCCGGATTCCCCCGATATTCCATCAGACGGCTCTCCTGCCCCGGAAATTCTC
>CAVAJA010000102.1:0-4334 GCA_963588615.1 Lachnospiraceae bacterium
TTGAATGCACGGTCTCTCTCCTTATATGCGGTGCCCATTCGCAGAATCCTTCGGATTCCTGCTCATGACCGCGCGTGCGCGCTATGTGCTCGAACGCATAAAGGCTTCCGGGAAAGCAAGCTCTCCCGGAAGCCTTTATGGTTCGAGCACGCACCGCTTTACGATTCGCGCATGTTTGAATATCCCATCAAAAAGGCGTCAACATCGTGAGCGCAGCGGCGTCCTTCTGCAACTGCCCATACCACAAGGGACTGTCCTCTGTGCATATCACCTGCTGCAAAGACCTTTGGAACATTGGTTGCGTAAACGTCCTCTGCCGCGGTTTCCACCACGCCTCTTTGCGTCAGCTTCACGCCGAATGCTTCTGCCGTGTAAGGCTGGCATCCGGTGAAACCTGCTGCGATCAGCAAAAGGTCACACGGGATGGTTTTCTCCGATCCCTCCACCAGAGACATCTGTCGATTTTCAAAACGGACCTTGGCTGTCACAATCTCCTTCAGCTCACCTTTTTTGTTGGTGTGAAACTCCTTTACCGTTGTCTCATAAACACGGGGATCATGTCCGAAGCGCTTGATGGCCTCCTCGTGACCATAGTCCGTTTTGAGGACCTTCGGCCACTCCGGCCAGGGATTGGACTCTGTCCTCTCCACCGGGGGCTTCGGCATCATTTCCAATGCGGTCACGGACTTGCACCCGTGACGCAGCACCGTGCCGATGCAATCGTTTCCGGTGTCTCCGCCGCCGACCACCACAACATTCCTGCCGGCTGCACTGATGAAATCCTTTCCCTTCATAAAGGTTTCCACATCCCTGGATTCTGCCTCACGCCAGGTCCCTGCAGCTTCCTCAAATCCTTGATTCAGGAGACTCTTTGTCGTGGATGTCAGGAAATCAACAGCATAATAGATTCCCTTGATTTCACTCGGATCACCGCCCTTGAGTCCGCGCGCCTGCTTGGCTCCGCAGGTCAATACTACCGCATCATAGGCATCCAGCAATTCCTTTGCTGTGACGTCAACCCCAACATTCACACCTGTGCGGAATTGTACTCCCTCCGCCTCCATCAGACGCTGTCTCCGATAAATGACGCTCTTGTCCAGCTTCATGTTGGGAATGCCGTACATCAAAAGTCCGCCGATGCGGTCCTCCCTTTCGAAAACGGTCACCAGATGTCCTCTGTGGTTCAGCTCATCTGCTGCCGCAAGGCCGGAAGGTCCTGCTCCGATGACCGCAACCTTCTTACCGCTTCTGACCTTTGGAATGCGCGGCTGCAGATATCCATTGGCATAAGCTGTCTCAATAACGAAAAGCTCATTGTCATGTATCGTGACGGGCTCCCCGTATTCTCCGTTGATGCATGCCTTCTCACACAAAGCCGGACAAACTCTCCCCGTAAATTCCGGAAAGTTGCTGGTCTTGATCAGTCTCGAAAATGCATGCTCATAATGTCCCTGGTACACCTGATCATTCCATTCAGGAATCAGATTGTGAAGCGGACACCCGGTAACCATCCCGGACAGCTTCATGGCCGACTGGCAAAGCGGAACGCCGCAGTTCATGCAGCGTGCCCCCTGCTCCCTTCTCTCCTCCTCGGAAATGGGACGATGGAACTCCCTAAAGGTGGTCAGACGTTCCTCTGCCGGCACATCATAATTGCTCTTACGATTGAATTCCAGAAAACCTGTTGCCTTGCCCATTATGCAGTCACCTCCTCAAATGCTTCCAGGACCGCATTGTCATGCGAGATGCCCTGCTCTTCATATTTGCTGATTGCCGTCAGCATTTTCTGGTAGTCATTCGGCAGAATCTTCTTAAAGTCAGAAACCCGGTTGTCAAAATCCGCCAGAATCTCTGCTGCAAGAACCGACCCCGTCTCCTTCTCGTAATCCAAAAGGATGCTCTTGAGCTCCGAAATGTCATATTTGTCTGTAACTTCCTGCAGCGAATCCATATCCTTGTTCATACGCCGATACAAGGTATGATCGGAATCCAGCACATAAGCAACACCGCCGGACATGCCCGCAGCAAAATTCTTGCCGGTCGGACCGAGAATAACCGCACGTCCGCCTGTCATATATTCCAGCCCATGATCTCCGCAGCCTTCCGCTACCGCCACTGCTCCCGAATTTCGAACACAGAACCGCTCGCCTGCAATTCCGCAGATATAGGCCTTGCCTGCGGTTGCGCCGTACAGAGCCACATTTCCTATGATGATATTCTCAGCGGCCTTAAACGGTGACTTTGCAGAAGGAACCACAACCAGCTTTCCGCCGGAAAGTCCTTTTCCGAACCCATCGTTCGCATCTCCCGTCAAACGAATCGTCAAACCCTTCGGGATGAAAGCACCAAAGGACTGACCGCCGCCGCCTTCTGCATGAATCACAAAGGTATCCTCTTCCAGATTGCTGCCGAACACCCGGGTCACATCCGAACCCAGAATTGCGCCAAACGAGCGGTCCGTGCTGGATACCTTCAGCGAAACCTCCATGGGCTTGATCCGTGCAGCAGCGCTCTTCATCTCTACATGAGAGCGCAGCGCAGGTCCTCTTCCGGTTCCTGCAAAAGTGGTCTCCGCAGCCGGCTGTGCCGAAGGAATTTCGATCTTCGCCTTTCTGAGTGCCTCATGGAAGGCCGGAAGGAGCACAGATGCATCCTTCGTTTTTTCCAGGTGGAAGTCATAAATATGCTCTCTGTCAAAATGCGAAGCTGCTGCATGGGCATAGACAGGATTCAGAATTCTGTCCAGCTTCACTTCCTCGGCGCGCTGCGTGATCAGGTTGTCGCGCTTTTTAAGGCAGTCGGTACGTCCGACCATCTCCTCCACGGTGCGGAAACCAAGTGATGCCATGATTTCCCGCAGCTGCTTTGCAATGAACAGCATGAAGTTCATCACATACTCCGGCTTACCGGCAAAACGTTTGCGAAGCTCTGCATTCTGCGTTGCGACACCCACCGGACAGGTGTCCTTATTGCACACGCGCATCATCATACAGCCCATGCATACAAGAGGAGCCGTTGCGAAGCCGAATTCCTCTGCCCCCAAAAGGGCCGCAATTGCGACATCCCTGCCGCTCATAAGCTTTCCATCGGTCTCTACGCACACTCTGTCGCGCAGACCGTTTTCCACCAGGGCCTGATGCGTCTCTGCAAGACCCAGTTCCCAGGGAAGACCGGCATTATGAATCGAAGAGCTCGGTGCAGCACCTGTTCCGCCGTCATATCCGGAGACCAGAATTACCTGCGCTCCTGCCTTTGCCACGCCGCTTGCAATAGTTCCGACACCGGCCTCAGACACCAGCTTCACCGAGATCCGGGCATAGCGATTGGCATTCTTCAAATCATAGATCAGCTGTGCCAGATCCTCGATGGAATAGATATCGTGGTGCGGCGGCGGGGAAATCAGCGAAACGCCGGGCGTCGAATATCTTGTTTTCGCAACCCAGGGATAAACCTTCTTGCCGGGCAGATGTCCGCCTTCGCCGGGCTTTGCACCCTGCGCCATCTTAATCTGAATCTCAACTGCACTGCCCAGATACTCCGAGGTCACGCCAAAGCGCCCGGATGCCACCTGTTTAATAGCGGAATTGCGCTCTGTTCCGAAACGGGCCGGATCCTCTCCGCCCTCACCGGTGTTGGATTTTCCTCCCAACCGGTTCATGGCAATGGCCATAGTCTCATGCGCCTCCTGCGAGATGGAGCCGTAGGACATCGCACCTGTCTTGAAGCGCTTTACAATTTCCTCCGCAGGTTCCACCTCTTCCAGCGGAACAGGATCCTGTTTCGGAACGAAATCCATCAAGCCGCGAAGAGTATGAGGTCTCGCGGAATCATCCACCAGATCCGTATAAACACGGAACTGGTCATAACTTCCCTTCCGCACAGCCTGCTGCAGATTGATGATGGTCTCCGGACTGTACAGATGATCCTCCTTGTCCTTTCCGCTGCGGAGGCAATGGAAGCCTATGCTGTCCAATGTCGTATCGGTTCCAAGTCCCAGCGGGTCAAAGGCATGATCGTGGCGGAAGGCAACGCCCTCCTCGATCTCCTTGATGCCAATGCCGCCGACGCGGGATACCGTACCGGTAAAGTACCGATCAATCACTTCGCTCGACAGACCGATCGCCTCGAAAATACGAGCGGACTGATAGGACTGGATCGTCGAAATTCCCATCTTCGCCGCAATCTTCACGACACCGGACAGAAGGGCCTTGTTGTAATCCTCGATGGCAGTGTGGTAATCCTTATCCAGAATGCCCTTATCAATCAGCTCAGAGATGCACTCGTGCGCAAGGTACGGGTGAATTGCGCGGGCGCCAAAGCCCAGCAGCGTTGCC
>CAVAJA010000103.1:0-2264 GCA_963588615.1 Lachnospiraceae bacterium
GATAAGAGAAAGGCAGTTGGGCGGATCTGGAATTTATATCGAAATGTAGAAGGACTTGGAATAGGGGCGAGCAGCTGGTATTTTCTGGGGTGGGCGATTCGTGCAGCGTGGAGGCGAATTGTTCCGGACTGGCGAAGAGCTCTGAAAAATGACTGATAGGGAAAGAGTGCAGTGTCACGCCGGGTGATACTGCACTCTTGTGCTTCGTTGAATATCAATCAGAATAGGACGAAACAGGCAAAATATCGATACCAGTCGGAAGTTCAGCGCAATCCCTGCACCAGGATCACAAGGATCAGGATCGGGAGGATAAAGCGGAAATAATTCTTAAGTTTGGGAGAAAGCAGAATACCTTTTCCGCTGTTGACTTCCTTTATATAATTGTCGAAGCCCCAGCCAAAGCGTGTGACACAGAAAAGCAGGAATACCAGTGATCCGGCAGGAAGCAGCAGGTTGCTGACCAGAAAATCCTCGCTGTCCAGCACATCGCGTTCGCCGATGATATGCAGGCTGCTCCATATGTTATAGCCAAGGACACAGGGAATGCTGCACAGGATCAGAATCGGAATATGGATGAAAACGGATTTTCTGCGGGACCATCCGAAATTATCCATAGGAGCAGCAATCAGGTTTTCGAACACTGCAGTTACCGTGGAAAAACTTGCAAAAGTCATGAAAATAAAGAAGAGGCTTCCCCAAATTCTTCCGCCGGGCATATTCAGAAATACCTGAGGGAGAGTGATGAAGATCAAAGAAGGCCCCTGGTCCGGGCTGATGCCATAGGAAAAGCAGGCGGGGAAAATAATGAGACCGGACATCAGTGCAACGAAGGTATCCAGAGCGCAGATGCGGATGGACTCACCGACCAGAGTGTTTTCTCTGGACATATAGCTTCCGAAAATTTCCAATGCGGCAATGCCAAGGCTGAGAGTAAAAAAGGACTGGTTCATGGCAGCGACGATAATATTCGGTATGCCGATTTCTGCGGCTTTCTGAAAGTTGGGCATGAGATAGAAAGCAATGCCTTCCTTTGCACCGGAAAGGAAGAGACTGTGAATTCCAAGAACGACGATCAGCACTAAAAGGCAGCTCATCATTACCTTCGTGACCTTCTCAAGACGTCCCTGAACACCACCGGCACAGACGAGAAGTCCGGCAACAACGGTGATCAGCATATAGATCATCATTTCGGAAGGATTTGCAAGCATGGAGGTGAATACACCGGAAACATCCTCACTGCGAAGTCCCTGAAAGTCTCCGGCAATGAATTTCACGGCGTAATCCAGCATCCATCCGGAAACAGTTGTATAATAAAACATCAGCAGAGCACATCCGGCAATACAGAACCAGCCGTGTATGTGCCAGAAAGATCCCTTTGGTTCCAGTGTTTTATATGCCTGGACAGCACTCTTGCGGCTGGCACGTCCAACAGCAAGTTCCATTGTCATTACAGGGATTCCCATAATAATCAGAAAGAGAAGATAGAATAAAACAAAAATGGCCCCTCCGTTTGCACCGGCAACATAAGGAAATTTCCAAACATTTCCAATGCCGATGGCGCACCCGGCACTTACCAGAATGAAACCGAGCCTTGATCCGAAACTGTCACGTTGATTCATAAAGATTCCCCTTTGCTTATAATATGATGAATGCTGTGTTCATAACGAATTGACACAGACAAGCTGAATTATATCCAATCGTGGCAAAGGATGCACACACACACTGCAACGCGTTGAACGGGCGAAAGATTGGAAGCAAAGAACGCGTGAAAACTGCCAAAGTGAGCACATATGGGCAGATTGAAGATGAATCTGGAAAGATCAGAAACAAAGTTGTGCAAAATTAATATTTGACATCCCTGGTGTTGTTTGATAGTATATCTCTTGCGCTCGGCAAGAGAGCGAACAGTTGGAAGAAACTGGTACGGAGAGGTACCGAAGCGGTCATAACGGGGCGGTCTTGAAAACCGTTTGTCTGAAAGGGCGCATGGGTTCGAATCCCATCCTCTCCGTTAAAACAAAAAGTTGTTGACAAGCTTTAAAAGAGCTGTTAGAATACTGATCTTGTGTTTGAGCGGTAGGGCTTTTGGAGAAATACCCAAGAGGTCGAAGGGGCTCCCCTGGAAAGGGAGTAGGTCGTTAATAGCGGCGCGAGGGTTCAAATCCCTCTTTCTCCGTCAACTGACCTGTCTGGCAGGTTGGTTATGCATCATCTCAATCAAATAGTGACAATCAAATAGAAATGCAACCCTGAATCAATTCTTT
>CAVAJA010000104.1:0-4461 GCA_963588615.1 Lachnospiraceae bacterium
TAGCGAAGGCATCTGCAGGTGCGCTGAACTATACGCCTGTGGTGAAGGTGACGAATATGAGCGCAACCATTGAGGCCCTGAAAGAAAAGGGAATGTGGTTTGTGTGCGCCGACATGGACGGTGAGCCGATGACAAGACAGAATCTGGTGGGTTCGATCGGGCTGGTCATCGGAAATGAAGGGGACGGTGTTTCCAGACTCGTGAAGCAAAAGTGCGATATCATTGCATCCATTCCGCAGAAGGGACAGATCAATTCGCTGAATGCTTCCGTGGCAATGGGAGTACTTGCCTACGAAATTCTTCGTCAGAGGAGCATGTAGATTTCTGGCAGGCAATGGCAGCCGCAGCAAAGCAGGCAAAAGAGCAGATGTACAACAGGTACGAAAATTTATCAGATGAGGAATTGATTGCACTCAGTCGCAGCGGGGATTTGGCTGCGACTGATTTTGTCATGGAGAAATACAAAAGTCTGGTTCGCAGAAAGACGGCAAACCTCTATCTGCAGGATGGAGGAGATCGGGAGGATCTGATTCAGGAAGGAATGCTGGGACTGTTCAAGGCGGTTCGCGATTATGATGAAGGGAAAAAGGCTTCTTTTGCAGTCTTCGCGGATTTGTGTATCACAAGGCAGCTGTATACAGCGATAGAGGCAGCCGGCAGAAAAAAACACCAGCCTCTGAATGAAGCTGTCTCATATGATGCTGTGATAGGAGAGAGAGAGCAAAGAACGGCCAGAGGAACAGAGGCTGGAGAGCGGGAGTGTGAAAACTATCTGGAACTGATGGCTTCTGATTCTGCAGACCCGGAAAATCAATACATTCAGGCAGAGAGCGGACGCGAATTGGAAGAGGACATTCAGGAAGCGCTCAGTCCCATGGAACGCCGGGTTCTGGAACTGCATCTGGCAGATCTGGATTACATTAAGATTGCGGAGGAACTGGGGAAAGATCCCAAGTCGGCGGACAACGCACTGCAGCGGATTAAAGCAAAGGTCCGGCAGATCATGGCACGGAAGCAGGCTGACTTGTTAAAAAAATGACGTTAAAAAGTTGACACAGATTTCCCTTGAACGCGCTATTTCGCAACGATATAATGAAAGCGCTTTCAAAGAAACGGACGGCGCATGATTGCGAGGAGGGAAGAAAAGTATGTCATTTATTGACGGAATTAAGGAACGTGCTAAGGCAAATGTAAAGACCATTGTACTGCCGGAGGCAGAGGATGAGCGCACCATTCGTGCAGCTGCAGAGATTTTGAGCCAGAAGATCGCAAGACTGATTCTCCTTGGAAATCCGGAGCAGATTCACGCAGATGCGAAAGCATATGGTGTTCACGTGTCAGATGCGGTTATTGTTGATCCTCAGAACAGCCCTGAGAAGCTTGAGAAATACGCAAACCTCCTCTATGAAATTCGTAAGAACAAGGGTATGACGCTGGAGAAGGCAAAGGAGACACTCCTGACAGATTACACGACCTACGGCGTTATCATGGTAAAGAACGGCGAGGCAGACGGACTGGTTTCAGGAGCCTGCCATTCCACGGCCAACACACTTCGCCCGGCTCTGCAGATTCTTCGCACGGCTCCGGATGCAAAGATGGTTTCCGGTTTCTTTATCATGGATGTTCCGAACTGCGAGTATGGTCACAACGGAACCTTCATTTTTGCTGATTCCGGTCTGAATCAGGATCCTACCTCGGATCAGCTGGCTGACATTGCCAATGCTTCCAGCAAGAGCTTCCGCCAGCTTGTTGCAGATGATCCGAAGGTTGCTTTCATCTCTCACTCCACGAAGGGTTCTGCGAAGCATGCTCTGGTGGACAAGGTGGTGGATGCTGTCCGCATCGCCCACGAGCAGTATCCTGATCTGGTCTGCGATGGTGAGCTGCAGGTCGATGCTGCAATTGTTCCTTCCGTAGCTGCTTCCAAGGCACCCGGAAGTGAGGTTGCAGGGCATGCCAACATTCTGGTATTCCCGAATCTGGACTGCGGCAACAATGCATACAAGCTGGTGCAGCGCCTTGCAAAGGCAGATGCATACGGCCCGATGCTGCAGGGCATTGCAAGACCTGTCAATGATTTGTCCAGAGGCTGCTTCTGGCAGGACATTGTCGGAGTTGTTGCTCTGACTGCTGTACAGGCACAATAATTAAGATGTAGCGTGTGCTGAGGACAAGGTCTTCAGCACACGTGATTTGTGTTTAAATCAGAAACATGATTGTTTGTTTTTTTGTGCGGCACGATGCAGCGATGAAGATCTGCGGCTGCCGGAGACGGAAGTACTGGAAGTACTACACTTGCGCGGAGAGCGCGCGGAAATGAGGATTGAGAATGAATATATTGGTTATTAACTGCGGAAGTTCTTCCCTGAAATTCCAGGTGATCGATACGGCAACCAGCGAATGTATTGCAAAGGGACTGTGTGAGAGAATTGGAATCGATGGAGCGATAACTTATGAGAATCTGCGTGTGAAGAGCGGCAAGATCAAGACTCAGACACAGATCGAGGATCATAAGAAGGCCATCAGCCTTGTGCTGGATGCTCTGACAGACGTAGGAACCGGTGTCATCAAGTCTCTGAAGGAGATCGGTGCTGTGGGTCACCGTATTGTTCACGGCGGAGAGAAGTTTACAAAGTCGGTCATTATCAATGACGAGGTGATTGAGGCAATTCGTGAGGTATCGGATCTGGCTCCTCTTCACAATCCGGCCAATTTGACCGGTGTATTGGCATGCCGGGCTTTGATGCCGGATACGCCGATGGTTGCTGTGTTCGATACGGCATTCCATCAGACAATGCCTGCTAAGGCATATATGTATGCGATTCCGTGGAAGTATTACGATGAGTACAAGATTCGCCGCTATGGATTCCACGGCACATCTCATTCGTATGTTTCCAAGGAAGTGGCTGCATATCTTGGAAAGAAGCCGGAGGAGCTTAAGACCATCGTGTGCCACCTTGGCAACGGCGCCTCTGTTTCGGCAGTAGAGTACGGAAAGTGCATCGACACGTCAATGGGACTTACTCCCCTTGAAGGCCTGATCATGGGAACCCGTTCCGGAGATCTGGATCCTGCTGTTGTGGATTATATTGCGGGTAAGGAAGAGATTACGGCCTATGAAGTGGATCAGATTCTGAACAAGGAGTCCGGCGTGTATGCTCTGTCCGGCAATATTTCTTCGGATTTCCGCGATCTGTGGAGTGCGAGAAACGAGGGCAATGAGAAGGCAAAGCTGGCGCTGGATGCGTGGGCTTACCGTGTGGCCAAGTACATCGGTGCTTATGTGGCAGCGATGAACGGCGTTGATGTGATCTGCTTTACGGCAGGTGTCGGCGAGAACGATGTTTACTCCAGAGCTCTGGTATACAGCTATCTGACTTATCTTGGCATCGAATTTGATGATGAGAAGAATGCGGAAGCCAGAGGAAAGATTGCCGAGATCTCCAAGCCGGAGTCCAAGGTAAAGGTTATTGTTTATCCTACGAACGAGGAGCTTGCGATTGCGCAGGAGACTCTTGCACTGGTAGAGGCATAAAAGATACGGAAGGGCAGGGGCACAGGGGATGTGCACCTGCTGTCTGCAAAAGTCAAAAAAGGATCGATTTTCATGGTTTCAATGAAAATCGATCCTTTGGTGCCATTTGGGAAATTCAGCATGTCCTGCGTGGACTTACCGAATGTTCTGTCCGGCAAGGATCAGGAGGCAGATGACCAGCGGGGGAAGAAAAGATGCTACACTGTAGGATAACAGGAATAATTTCTCTTTTTTGTTCTTGTGTGTACGGGTGCTGTTCTGAGCAGATGCATTCATGGTGGTCATTTGGAATCCCCTTATATCTGTGCTGAATCGATGTTTTTTGCGGAACAGAACGCTGCTCTGATGTTGGAATCAGTGTCGGCAGCGCAGAGCGCTTTCTTTGAAGATACATACGATGGTAAAGTCGGGGATGTTACAGGCATTCTGAGAATATCGCTGTCACAGTACCGATCCCTGCCAGGGGCAGAACAAAAGGGTACCGTGACATGCTGCGGCACAGAAGAAGTAAATGTTGTAATAAAATACTTGACAAGAAAATGGCACATCCATATAATCAAACATGCGTGTTTCAAGAACTATGAAGAGAAGGAGGTGGTACTGATGTCTATTTGCCCTAAGAACAAATCTTCCAGAAGCCACAGAGATAAGAGAAGAGCGAACTGGAAAATGTCTGCTCCGACTCTTGTTAAGTGCAGCAAGTGTGGCGCGCTGATGATGCCTCACAGAGTTTGCAAGAACTGCGGTTCTTATAATAAGAAAGAGATCATCGCGACAGAGGACTGATGTACTAGCATCGAGACCGAGCCCGGCACAGCGTATGCTGTGCCGGGTTTTTCTATAGGAAAATGCGGCAGATACGAACTTGAACTGCTATCGTCTGCGTGTTACTGTATTCGTGATTCTGTTGCTTAGCGTCAGCTGCG
>CAVAJA010000105.1:0-3115 GCA_963588615.1 Lachnospiraceae bacterium
CTCCCACGCAGTCGATATCTCCCAGCCGGTGACCCATGATAAAGACCTTGTCCCGGGCGGTGATGATCTCCTTCAGCGCCTCCGCCTTGACGCGGGCCTTCACCCTCGTGGTCTTCTCCACCTGCTGTGTCTTCCCGCCGTAATACAGGATATTCCCCGGCATCTTCACCACTGCCTGATCGCCGCCCCGTCCAAGGGCCAGATCAATGGCATTGCGGGCGAATTCATAATTCTGCGCATAGGAAAGGCCGTCCATCCCGAAACCGATGCTGAGCGTGATCGCCATCTCGTTTCCGATGTTCACGGTCTTGGCCTCCGACAGCAGTGCAAAATGTCCCGCCTGCAGCAGTGCCAGAGAGCGCTTGCGCAGCACGATGAGATAGCGGTCCTTCTCCATCTTGCTGCAGATGCCGTCCACCGAGGCAATGTAGCGGTTCACCTGTCGGTCGATCAGCGCCACCAGAATGGACTTTCTCACGTCCTCCAGCCCGTCCAGCGCCTCATCGTAGTTGTCGATGTAGATGAAGCCGACCACCAGACTCTGGTCATCCACCTCCTGAATTGCAAGCCGCTCCGCCGTCTCATCGAACAGATACACCGCGATCAGAGCTCCGCCGTAGCTGTTGTCCGCAATGATGTCCGAGTCCTGCACCATGGTGTCCATGGCGATCCTTCGCATTTCCACCCGAAAATTCCGGCTCTCATACTCGATCTTCATGCTGATCCCGTCATCACCGGTCGGGAGCGTATCCTTCGTCAGAGAAGGGAACAGGGCGCTGATCTGTCTGCGCACCGTCTGCTCCTCGTGCACGGTCCGGTCGAATTCATAGTTGGTCCATATGATTCGCCCCGTATCATCGAGAACGCAGTACGGAATCTCCAGGTTCTTCAGAAGGCGCTTCTGTACCTGCCCGTACTCCGTGGCAAAGCTCACCATCTCGTTCGTAATCAGCGATCTGCTGTGCACGTGCATGCTCACAACGACCACCACGTAGCAGACGGAGAACACCATCAGAACCAGCCCGGAGGGCCAGTCTATAAACAAGATCAGAACGTTGACAAGGAGCAGAAAGAATCCCAGCCGAATCGGCGTCTCAAAAAATCCGGACACACGCTTTTTGAGCTTGATCTGATTTCCCATCGTTTATACCTCTTGCCGATCGGCCGATTCCTACAGCCGCAATGCCTGCATGCCGAACCCTCCGCCTTACCGATGAAGGGTTCCGGCGCGGGACGGCTGCGAATGTTAGCCGCAATTACTGCGATTATAGCACAGCATCAGCTTTTCCGAACGCAAAGACGTCCGATCTCCATCCCGCTCTCTCCAAAGAAGAGCTTCACCTGGAATGAGCTGGACACCACCGTATCCGGCAGCACCAGATCGATTTCCTTCCATTCCTTATCCTTGCCGGTCAGGGAAATCGTCCCCACCAGCTCACGGTCCTTGTGTACGGTCAGCGGCAGCTGTGCCAGCTCCGGTGTTCGCTGTGACGCGCGAACGAGCATCTGCAGATGATAATGTCCGTCCTCTGCATCCCGATAGGACTCCGCCGTCTGCCCCACGATCGGGATCTCCAAAACCGAGGTTTTCCCTCTTGCCGTACTGATCAGAGAAGGATCCACGGTTCCGTCCGCACCGGTCGGAATGGTGTTGCCCGGAATGCCGGCAAGGTCCGCCTCGTCAAGGCTTCTCTCCAGCTCTGCATCCAGCACCGTCCGGATTCCCCGCATGCGCAGCATCGCCGGTGACCGCATTGCAAATCTGCAGATGTTCATCGCTCCCCGCTGCAGCTCCCCTCTTGTCAGTGTTCCGCCCGCGAGAGCCTCCGCCGAGTGATCTCCCGAGGTGTTGTCCGCTGCGCAGGGCGTCACCATATACAGGTCATTCTGCGCGGCGATCATGGCTCCGGTATCCTGTCTGGACTCCTGATTCATCGGTCCTACCTTTGCCCACCAGTCCGTCATCACGATTCCGTCAAAGCCCCAGTCATCGCGCAGAATCGTCGTCAGAAGATCGTAATTGCTGGCATTGCGCTCTCCGTTCAGCGGATTGTAGGAGGTCATGACCGAGCGGGCTCCTCCCTTCGTCACTGCGATCTCAAAGCCCTTGAGATAAATCTCCCGAAGTGCCCTTGCCGACACCAGCGCCTCGATCTCATCCCGCCTCTTCTCCTGATTGTTGCAGGCAAAATGCTTAATCGTTCCGGTTGTCCCATAGCGGTGCATGCCTCGAAGCTGCGCCGCCGCCATCTCTCCCGTCACCAGCGGATCCTCGGAGAAATATTCAAAATTCCGCCCGTTTAACGGATGGCGGTGAAGGTTCATTCCGGGGCCCAGGAGGGTGTCAATCCGATCCCTTCGAAGCTCCATTCCTTCCCACGCATACAGTTCCTCCACCAGATCATTGTTGAAGGTGCACGCAAGCGCCGTCCCGGAGGGCATCGCAAAGGCCGCTGTTCCGCTGTCCATTCGAATGCCGCTGGGCCCGTCCGCACAGCAGCAGACCGGAATCCCGAAGCTCTGGAGGCCCTGCGTCACGCCGCCAAAGGCCCCGGCCGTTCCGGGCGTCACCTTCGGGGAGCACATTCCCTCGCCTCTTGCGATGGCACACAAATCCTCATCGCTAAGCTGTGCGATGAAATCCTCCAGCGTCTGTCTCCCCTCTGCCACATCCCAAAGCCTTATGCCGACGTCCCCGGTATACGGATATTCCTCCGGATAGGACTGCTGCCTTCTCTCCCAGAGATCCACCGTGCGCACCGGAGTATCCTCCTCTCCGGCATCATAAACCTTCACGATGTTCCGCGCCGCAGCAGGATTCATGCCATCCCGCAGAGCATTCTCCACATATTCCCTTTGAGCAGCCACCGTCGCCTCCTCATTCAGAGCAGGACGCAGCCTCTTAAAGGAAGCCTCCGGCGCCAGGGCCTCTTTGCACTGCTTCACCACAAAGGTCTCCGCCATGCGAAGGGCACCTGCATAAAGGGCACTCCTTACATCTGTTCCGATGTAGAAGGCATATTCCCCTTCCTCAATCACCCATGCATTGGGATAGCCGGCTGCGCCGCTGTCATCAAAGGAGGCCAGCACGGAAACCGGGATCCTCAGGGTGAGG
>CAVAJA010000106.1:0-6145 GCA_963588615.1 Lachnospiraceae bacterium
GATATCTACATGGGATACGGATATCTTGCAATTGCAGGTTATATCTTTGGAAACTGGAATTTGCTGCCGACTCTGGGCGGATGCCTGATTTTCGGATTTGCAAGATCTGCGGGATATCAGGTTGTGCAGCTTTTGGGAATGCCGAGTGCATATTCCGATCTTGTCATGATTTTGCCGTATGTTGTCACGCTTGTTCTGCTGGTATTTTTGTCGAAGCACAATCATGCGCCGAGGGCCTTGGGAGAAACCTATGACAAGTCGAAGCGCTGATATTCGGACGGCACGGCAGCATGCTCCGATTCCTTCCATTGCAGGCGGTGTTTCTTAGCTTTCCATGAATGAGTAAAAGTGTTAAAATCAAGGCAGTGTGCAAACGGATGACGTGCGGCACACTGCCTTGATTCGTAAGCATAATATGCGGAGGTAATGATCAATGAGTGCATCTTTTGAAGATATCCTGGCACAAGTGAAAAAGATCCCGACCAAAAAGCTGTCTGTTGCAGCAGCTCAGGATCGTCCTGTTCTGGAGGCAGCGTACGAGGCTCATAAGAGAGGCATCGCGGAATCGGTGCTCGTCGGGGATGAGGCGAAGATTCGCGAGATCGCATCGGAGATCGGATGGGACCTGGACAAGGATCAGGTGGAAGTGATCAATGAACCCGATGTGGAGCTGGCTGCGAAGACAGCAGTGAAGCTGGTACATGATAAAAAGGCTGATATGTACATGAAGGGAGCACTGGAGTCCAAAACATTCCTGCGCAGCGTCCTGGATAAAGAGGTCGGTCTTCGCACCGGAAAGATGCTGAGTCATGTGTGCGTATTCGAGATTGCGGGAATCAATCGTCTGCTGTTCCTGACCGACGTAGCTTTCTGCCCTTACCCTACGCTGGAAGACAAGGAGCAGATCATCAATTATGTGGTGAAGGTCTGCAATGCCTGCGGCGTTTACAACCCGAAGGTTGCTCCTCTGGCCGCAGTTGAGGTTGTCAATCCCAAGATGCCGGTTACGGTGGAGGCAGATCAGCTGACAAAGTGGAACGAGGAGGGGCGCATTCAGAATTGCATCGTAGACGGTCCGCTCTCCATGGATCTTGCGATTGATCCTGCGGCTGCACAGCATAAGGCTGGAGCTCTGAACCGCAGAATTGTAGGAGATGCGGATGTGCTGCTGTTCCCTGATATCCATGCCGGCAATCTGGTATACAAGACCATTGTCCATACGATTCCTTTTAAGAACGCATGCATTCTCATGGGAACGAAGGCTCCGGCAATCCTGACCTCCCGTTCGGACTCCATGGAAACCAAGGTGAATTCCATCGCGGTTGCTGCGGTCGTCGCGGAGCATCTGAACGAAGGATTCTGAGAAATGAAATGTTACCCGTGTATTTTATGCAGATGAACAGTATGTGCCAGGGTGCACAGAAATGGAGCATACAATGGCTATCAAGAGTTTGATTATCAATCCCGGTTCCACATCAACTAAAATCGGTGTATTTGAGAATGAGACGCAGCTTCTGGACAAGACGCTGCGCCACTCGACAGAAGAGATTGCACAGTTTTCATCCATCTTTGCCCAGAAGGATTTCCGCAAGAAGATTATTTTGGATGCACTGGCAGAGGAAAACATCGATCCCAAGAGCTTTCAGGTCATCGTAGGACGCGGCGGACTGCTCAAGCCGATTCCGGGGGGAACCTATGCTGTCAGTGACGCACTGCTGAAGGACCTGATCACTCCGCCGCAGGGAGAGCACGCATCAAATCTTGGCGGTATTCTGGCCAGAGAAATCGGCGATGAACTGGGCGTTCCGTCCTACATCGTAGATCCGGTGGTTGTAGATGAATTGGCTCCGGTTGCGCGCATCAGCGGTGTTCCGGAGATTGAGCGCGTGTCGATTTTCCATGCATTGAATCAGAAGGCCATGGCGAGACGTTACGCGAAGGAGGTCGGACGTAAATATACAGATCTTAACCTCATTGTTGTCCATATGGGAGGCGGTGTGTCAGTCGGTGCCCATACAAACGGACAGGTTGTCGATGTGTTCAATGCGCTGGACGGTGACGGAGCATTTTCACCGGAGCGTGCCGGCGGAGTTCCTTCCGGAGCACTGATCAGAATGTGCTTCGAGAGCGGCCTTACCGAGCAGGAGATGCGCCGGAAGATCGTCGGAAACGGGGGCTTCAATGCATATCTTGGCACGAATGATGTCAGAGAGGTGGAAAAGCACGTCGCAGAGGGAGATGAAAAGGCACGTCTGATTCGGGACGCTTTTGTGTATCAGATGTCAAAGAACATCGGTGCCATGGCCGCTGTCCTGAACGGAAAGGTTGATGCGATCATTATGACCGGCGGAATTGCCTACGATCAGAAGATCACAGAAATGATTACGGAGAAGGTTTCGTTCATCGCCCCGGTGAAGCTGTATCCCGGAGAAGATGAGCTGCTGGCACTGGCACAAGGAGCGCTTCGCGTATTGAACGGCGAGGAGAAGGCACAGGAGTACTGATCAATGTCCAAAATTACCGATAAACTTTTCGGCACGCACAGTGAACGGGAGCTCAAGAGAATTGAGCCCCAGATTAAGAAAATCGAGGCTCTGCGGCCGGAAATGCAGGCACTTACGGATGAGGAGCTTCGCGGGAAAACAGCAGAGTTCAAAGAACGTCTTGCAAAAGGCGAGACGCTGGATGATATTCTGGTGGAGGCCTTCGCGGCAGTTCGCGAAGGTGCCAAGAGAGCTCTGAATATGGAACCCTTCCGGGTGCAGCTCATCGGCGGTGTAATCCTGCATCAGGGCCGCATTGCTGAGATGAAGACCGGTGAAGGAAAGACGCTGGTGGGGACACTTCCCGTGTATTTGAATGCACTGGAGGGAAAAGGCGTCCATGTCGTCACGGTCAATGACTATCTGGCAAAGCGTGATGCGGAGTGGATGGGTCAGGTTTACACATTCATGGGACTTACGGTCGGCGTTGTTCTGAACGGGATGTCCCCCGAGGAGAGACAGGCGGCATACAAATGCGATATCACCTATGTGACCAACAATGAACTTGGTTTTGACTATCTTCGCGACAACATGGCGATCTATAAAAACCAGCTGGTGCTGCGCGGACTTCATTATGCCATCATCGACGAGGTGGACTCTATTCTGATCGATGAGGCGAGAACGCCCCTGATCATTTCCGGACAGAGCGATAAATCCACAAAGATCTATGAGGCCTGCGATATCCTTGCAAAGCAGCTGACACGCGGTGCAGATGTGGATTCTCTTTCCAAAATCGATGCCATCATGGGAATTGAGCAGGAAGAGACTGGGGATTTTGTTGTCAATGAGAAGGATAAGATCGTTAATCTGACGGCTTCAGGCATTGAGAAGACGGAGCGCTTTTTCCATTTGAAGAACCTGGCGGATCCGGAAAACCTGGAGATTCAGCACTGCATTATCCTGGCGCTTCGTGCCAATAATCTGATGCAGAAGGATCATGATTACATCGTAAAGGATGATGAGGTCATGATCGTGGACGAATTCACCGGTCGTGTCATGCCGGGACGCCGGTATTCGGATGGTCTTCATCAGGCCATTGAGGCAAAAGAACATGTGAAGGTGAAGCGTGAATCCAAGACGCTGGCCACGATCACATTTCAGAATTTTTTCAATAAGTTCGACAAGAAATGCGGCATGACCGGTACGGCTCTTACGGAGGAGATGGAGTTTCGTGAGATCTACGGAATGGATGTCATTGTGATTCCAACCAACCGCCCGATTGCCCGCCGCGACCTGAACGATGCTGTTTACAAAACCAAAAAGGAAAAATTTCAGGCGGTCGTTGAGGCAATAAAGGAAGCCCATGCGAAGGAACAGCCGGTCCTGGTGGGTACCATCACCATTGAGACCTCGGAGATGCTCTCCAGAATGCTGAAAAAGGAAGGCATTCCGCACAACGTCCTGAATGCGAAAAACCATGAACTGGAGGCACAGATTGTAGCACAGGCCGGACAGCACGGTGCAGTGACGATCGCAACCAACATGGCAGGACGCGGTACGGATATTAAGCTGGATGATGAGGGAAAGGCGGCCGGAGGTCTGAAGGTCATCGGCACAGAGCGCCATGAATCCAGACGTATTGACAATCAGCTCCGCGGTCGTTCCGGCCGTCAGGGGGATCCGGGTGAGTCAAGGTTCTACATCTCTTTGGAAGACGATTTGATGCGTTTGTTCGGCTCTGAGCGGATGATTTCGATGTTCGAGGCACTGGGAGTGCCGGAAGGACAGGAAATTTCACATAAGTCCCTGTCGAAGGCTGTGGAAGGTGCGCAGAAAAAGATCGAGACCAACAACTTCGGCATTCGTAAGAATTTGCTGGATTACGATCAGGTCATGAATGAGCAGCGTGAGATTATTTACGGTGAACGGCGTGAAGTTCTGGATGGAAAGAGTATGCGCGACTCCATCTATGGCATGATCACTAATATTGTTGAACACTCTGTGGATATGGTCATCGGTGAGAATGCAGATTCAGACAGCTGGGATCTGGGAGAGCTGAACGATATCCTGCTGCCCATTATTCCTCTGGAGAAGATCATTCGTGGGCGTATTACAGATCTGTCTGCAGATGGACTGAAGCAGCAGCTGAAGGAAGAGGCTGTGAAGCTCTATGAATCAAAGGAAGCGGAATTCCCGGAGCCGGAAGCGATTCGAGAGGTTGAACGTGTGGTGCTTCTCCGGTCTGTGGATTCCCGCTGGATGAATCACATTGACGACATGGAACAGCTGCGTCAGAGCATTGGACTGCAGGCGTATGGTCAGAGAGATCCTCTGGTAGAGTACAAGATGGCCGGCTATGACATGTTCAATGAGATGAGCCAGGGAATTCAGGAGGATACGATCCGCACATTGTTCCGCATCCGTGTGGAGCAGAAGGTAGAACGCGAGCAGGTTGCGAAAGTGACCGGTACGAACAAGGATGCTGAGAGCGGCGTAAAAGAGCCTAAAAAGCGCATGGAGAAGAAGGTATATCCCAATGATCCCTGCCCCTGCGGAAGCGGCAAGAAGTTTAAAAACTGTCACGGTGCAGGATTGGTTTAAGAGGTTTAAGACAAGCTCATAACAGCTGCAATGGTGCTGTATTTGGCCCGGTGCTGGGAGACATGAAGCTCCTCTGGCATCGGGCCGTATTTATGGGTATAATAAGTTGTTGTCAAAAGAGCAGGTACACAGCAAAGGACTAGGAGACAGGTGACGTATGGTTGAACTGGACCAGATGAAGATAGAACTGCAGAATCAGCAGGATGCGCTCAGGGAGGGTGTGGATTCTCTGAATATACCGTTTAAAAAACAGAGAATTGAGGAGCTTTCCCGCGAGATGGAGGCTCCTGATTTCTGGAGTGATGCAGATAAGGCAAACGGCAAGATGAAGCTTTTGAAGGATCTGCAGAAGACAGTGGATGAAGCGGATGGACTGCAGCACCAATATCAGGATATTTTGGATCTGATTGAGATGGGAAATGAGGACAATGATCCCTCTGCAGTGGAGGATGTACGAAGTGAATTGGACGACTTCGAGGCACATTTGGAGGAGCTGCGCCTGTCCACTCTGCTGACAGGGGAATATGACGAGAACAATGCTATTGTATCGCTGAATGCGGGCGCGGGCGGAACAGAGTCCTGTGACTGGTGCTCCATGCTGTTTCGAATGTATTCCAGGTGGGCGGATAAAAAGGGCTTTACTCTGGATATCATGAACCTGGTAGACGGTGATGAGGCCGGCATTAAGTCTGTGGACTTTCAGATCAACGGAACGAATGCCTATGGATTTCTTCGCTCAGAGCACGGCGTGCATCGTCTGGTTCGGATCAGTCCGTTCAATGCACAGGGAAAGCGTCAGACATCCTTCGTTTCTTGCGAGGTGATGCCGGAGCTTGCACAGGACAATGAGATTGAGATTAAGCCCGATGATATTCGAATCGATACCTATCGATCCTCCGGTGCCGGTGGACAGCACATCAATAAAACATCCTCGGCGATTCGAATTACGCATTTCCCGACAGGAATTGTAGTGACCTGTCAGAATGAACGCTCCCAGTTCCAGAATAAGGACAAAGCCTTTGAGATGCTGCGTGCGAAACTCTTCCTGCTCAAGCAGCAGG
>CAVAJA010000107.1:0-4801 GCA_963588615.1 Lachnospiraceae bacterium
AGCTGATTCCGACAAAAGGACCGGTGCGGATCCTGTATGAAGATGAGGATATCATTGCAGTGGACAAGGCGGCAGGAGAAGTGGTGCACCCCTGTCCGGGACATTATTCCGATACCGTAGCCAATTACCTGACCGGTTATCTGCTGAATGAGGAAAAGGAAAGTTCTGCACAAAAGGACACGGTCTCGGGACTTCGGATCATCGGGAGACTGGACAAGGAGACATCAGGAGTTCTGATCTTTGCAAGAAATCGGGCAGCTGCTGCAAGACTTCAGAGGCAGCGCGCAGAGGGACAGTTTGTTCGCACCTATCATGCGGTATGCGAGGGAGTTTTTCCGGAAGGCCGGAAAGCCGGAACGATTGACGAAGATATGGAAAAGATTCCGGGCGTTCTCATGAAGATGAGAACCTGCCGGAAGGGAACCGGCCTTTCGGCGGTCACCCACTACACCGTTATTGGCGAGAACCGGAAAGCAGGCCGATCCCTCCTGCGGTGCCGGATTGATACCGGGCGCACCCATCAGATCCGTGTTCATCTGGCAGGTCAGGGTCATCCTCTGGTGGGAGATACACTGTACGGAACAGAGGCTTTGCAAATGATGGATCATGTGAAATCCATGGCGGAAGGAGAGAAACATGCACTGCTTTCCGCTGTCTGTGTGGATTGTATTCAGCCGTTTACCGGGGAAAAGCTTCATATCGAAAGCAAATATACATTGACACTGCCATAGCAGTTCGCTAAAATTGACCGCAGGTTTTCAAAAAGACATTTGTCTTTGTACACAGTACAGGTTCTGCAATGGTGTAGGAAAGGTACATCATTGCAGTTTGTTGTATTTCAGCATTTGGCGGACTGCATTTTACAGAAAAACGGATGAATGCTGAACAGATGCCGGCAGTCACAGGCTGGCCTGTCATATACAGCGGTGCTGCAGAAAGATGATGGAAAAAGGGAAGAGAGGAAAAGAACTTGGCTAAGTATGTTGTGAAACGTGTACTGCTGGCAGTCGTCACCATGTTTCTGATCTGCTTCATTACCTTTTTTGCAATGAATGCAATCCCCGGAGGACCATTCAACGGTGAAAAGGCTAAATCAGAAGCAGTGATGCAGGTGCTGAATGCGCGTTATGGATTGGACAAACCTGTTGGAGTTCAGTTCGTCAATTACATGAAAAATCTCCTGCACGGTGATTTCGGAGTTTCCTTGAAGACGGGACGTGACATCGCACAGACCATTCATGAATCCTTTGCCGTTTCTGCAAGTCTTGGACTTCGTGCGGTAGGAGTTGCACTCGTCTTCGGCCTGGTTCTTGGATGTGTTGCAGCGCTCAATCGCAATAAGTGGCCGGATCACGTCATTATTTTCTTTGTCACCCTTTTTACGGCAATGCCCAGTTTCGTTGCAGCTTCTTTGCTGCTCCTGGTTTTTTGCATTCAGCTGGGATGGTTTCCGGTATGGAGTACGGCAAATCCGAGCTATGTTCTGCCGGTACTGGCTCTGTCGCTGTCGCCTATGGCATATATCACAAGATTGACAAAGACCAGCATGCTGGATGTCCTTGGACAGGACTACGTCCGCACGGCAAAGGCAAAGGGAGTTCATTCTGCGAAAATTATCTTCGTGCATTCCCTGCGGAATGCTCTGATTCCCGTCATTACCTACGTAGGACCTATGACGGCAGGCATCATTACCGGATCTCTTGTTATTGAGAAAATCTTTACCATCGGCGGACTGGGCTCCAAGTTCGTGGACTCCATTACGAACCGTGATTATCCGATGATCATGGGAACTACTATTTTCCTGGCGTTCATTATGATTTTGTTGAACCTTGTCAGCGATCTTGTCTATAAGCTGGTTGATCCCAGAATCAAGCTTGACTAAGGAGGAAGGGTACAATGGCACAAAATTACGATATCCCTACACCTAAAAAACGTCTGCTGAGCATGCAGCTGGATCCGGCGCAGTTTGAAAGAGCGAGTGATGAGGAAAAACAGCAGCAGGACGTTATGGCGGAGTCCACGACCTTTTTGAAGGATGGCTTTCGGAGACTTCGCAGGAATCCGCTGGCGGTATTCGCAGGAGTGGTTCTGCTCCTGGTTATTCTGACGATGATCATTGCTCCGATCGTGGTTCCCTACAGTTATGAACAGATCATCACTGTAGAGGGAAAGCGTGACAAAAATGCGGCCAACATGGCTCCGTTTGAATATTCTCAGATGGAGCAGGAGTACATGGAAAAATACGGAGTTCAGGTGTTCCCGCACATTTTGGGAACGGATGAGCTGGGCCGTGATTATTTCATCCGTGTGGTCTACGGCACGAGAGTGTCCTTTATGGTCGGCCTGGTGGCAGCGATCATGGTTGCGTTGATCGGAACGATCTACGGTGCGATATCCGGATACTGCGGGGGAAAAGTGGATCTGATCATGATGCGGATTGTCGACATCATATATTCACTTCCGGATTTGCTGATCATTATCCTGCTGTCCGTAGTATTCAAGGAAACCCTGGATCTTTCGAAGGTTCCTGTGATCGGAAAGCTGGGCAACAACATGGTGGCGATGTTCATCGTGTTCGCACTGCTTTACTGGGTCGGCATGGCGCGTCTGGTTCGCGGTCAGATTCTGACCATCAAGAACAATGAGTATGTGCTGGCGGCAAAGTCCATGGGGGCCTCCGGTACACGAATCGTGAAAAAGCATATTCTGCCGAACTGTCTTTCTGTCATCATCATCACCACGGCGCAGCAGATTCCGTCGGCAATTTTTACAGAGTCGTATCTGTCTTTCCTGGGGCTGGGCGTGTCTCTGCCTATGCCATCGCTGGGATCTCTTGCCAATTCCGCACGCTCCGGAATGCAGTCTTACCCGATGAAGCTGGTGTTCCCGGCCATTGCTATCGTGCTGATCGTGTTGTCCTTCAACCTTCTGGGCGATGCGCTTCGTGATGCATTCGATCCTAAGCTGAAGAAATAAGGAGACGGACATGTCTGAGAATAAAACAAATCATAGTAATCCGACCTCTGAAAGAGAAAACGGGGGGGCAGAAGAACTGGTTCTGCAGGTAAAAGATCTGCACACCTCGTTTTTTACGGAGTCCGGAGAGGTACAGGCAGTAAACGGCGTCAGCTTCAACCTTGCGAAGGGGAAGATCCTTGGAGTTGTGGGGGAATCAGGATCCGGCAAATCGGTTACGGCGTATTCCATCATGCAGATCCTGGCGGATACCGGCAGGGTTGTGAAGGGCGAGGTGCTGTTCAAAGGAGAGGATGTTCTCAAATACAACAAGCACCAGATGGATGCATTTCGCGGAGCACGCTGCTCAATCATTTTCCAGGATCCTATGACATCCCTGAATCCGACCTTCACGATCGGATGGCAGCTGCGCGAGGCGCTTCAGCTGCACACAAAATATAAATCCAAGGAAGCTGCGAATAAGAGAGCAATTGAGCTGCTGGAAATGGTCGGCGTCAACGAGCCGGCCAGCCGGATTAAGCAGTACCCTTTCGAGCTTTCCGGCGGAATGCGCCAGCGCGTCATGATCGCCATGGCCCTTGCCTGTGAGCCGGATGTTCTGATCGCAGATGAGCCGACAACGGCGCTGGATGTGACCATTCAGGCGCAGATTCTGGAGCTGATGAAGGATCTTCAGAAAAAAATGGGCATGGCCATCATCATGGTTACACATGATCTGGGGGTGATTGCCACAATGTGCGATGAAATCATCGTCATGTACGGCGGCCGCGTCTGTGAGAGGGGAACGGCGGACGATATTTTCTATCGTCCCTGCCATGAGTATACCAAGGGACTTCTTCGTTCGATTCCGAACAAAGACAACATGAACGAGAAGCTGGTTCCGATCGGCGGAACTCCCATCAACATGCTGGCTATGCCGAAGGGATGTGCATTTTGTCCCAGATGTGAGCGCGCCTTGAAGGTATGTCTTACGCAGAAGCCGGAGGAACTGCAGATGGCGGATGGTCATTATGCATCCTGCTGGCTGAATCTGAAAGAGGCATATGAAAAGATGCGGATGGAATCATCGGAAGAAGGTTCTGCACAGGACGGCCGGAAGGGGGCAGAGGTGTAATGGCAGCAGAGAATAAAAAAAGCGAATACCTCGTCGAGGTGAAGGATTTAAAACAATATTTTCCGATCAAGACCGGCCTTTTTACCACAACTCCTCTGAAGGCAGTGGATGGAGTGTCCTTTAACATCAGGCACGGTGAAACACTTGGACTTGTCGGGGAGTCCGGCTGCGGCAAGACGACGGTGGGACGGTCTCTTCTGAGGTTGTACGAGCCGACCGGAGGAGAGTTCTATTTTGACGGCGAGCTCGTGACGGGGGAGAACATTCATCCTCTGCGCAAAAAGATGCAGATGGTGTTCCAGGATCCTTACTCCTCGCTGAATCCCCGCATGACGGTTGAAGATATCATCGGAGAGCCACTGGACATCCATAAGCTGTACAGCTCCAAGGGAGAGCGGCATGATAAGATTATGCAGCTCATGGAGACTGTGGGTCTGAATGCAGAGCATGCAACGCGCTATGCCCACGAATTCTCCGGAGGACAGCGTCAGCGCATCGGCATTGCGAGAGCATTGGCGGTGGATCCGGAATTTATTGTGTGCGATGAGCCCGTTTCTGCATTGGATGTGTCAATTCAGGCACAGGTCATCAACATGTTCGAAGAGATTCAGGAGAAGATGGGAGTGGCTTATCTGTTCATTGCCCATGATCTTCTGGTGGTACACCACATTTCAAATCGAATTGCCGTGATGTACCTGGGACGGATTGTGG
>CAVAJA010000108.1:0-6256 GCA_963588615.1 Lachnospiraceae bacterium
TGATACTCCTTTCCAGCCACAGTTCAGTACGGTGAGATTCCGTCGCAGGCAATGGGGGAAGCTCGGAGGAACAAATTCTCAGAGATACGGAAAAAGACGTATGTGCGATGAAAATCCTGTCATCGGGCCGGCTGTTGGAGATGCAGAAAATCGATATTAAAAAAACAGAAAGGAAACAACGCTATGAATGAAAAATTGTATTACAACGCAGCAGAAATTGCAGAAATGGTAGGAGTCGGCCGTTCGAAGGGATACGGCATTGTGAAAAAGCTGAATCAGGAGCTGGAAAAGAGCGGGTACCTGGTTGTTAAAGGCAAGGTTCCGAGGGATTACTTTGACGCCAGGTATTTTGGCGGATCGCACAGGGAGGTGACAACAGCGTAATGGCAAACAGCGCAAAACGGGATTCCAATGGAACATGGCATATTCAGTTCCGGTATAAGGATTGGTCCGGGACACTAAGGAAATCCTACAGAAAGGGATTCCGGACGAAGAAGGAAGCGGAGGAATGGCTGAATCACTTCCTTTTGCAGCAGGCTTCAGATCCGAGCATGACGCTTGCCGACTTCTGGGAGATTTATAAGGCGGATATGAGCAAACGCCTGAAACAGGCTACGATGAACAACAAGGAATACTTGATGAAGGGGAAAATACTCCCCTATTTTGGGACGACGCCGATCAATGAAATCACCCCGGCTAAGGTCAGAAAGTGGCAAGGAGAATTGATGCAGATGGGGTTCAAGCCTACGTATTTGAGGAGCATCAATAACCAGTTCTCGGCAATTATGAATTATGCAGTCAGCTTCTATGATCTCAAATCCAATCCATGCAAGAAAGCGGGAACAATGGGCAAAGGACAGGCAGATGAACGGCCATATTGGACATTGGAGGAATTCAAACAATTCCTGGACGCGATCAGTGACAAGTATGAGGCCTGGGTTGGGTTCCAGATTCTTTTCTGGACAGGGATTCGAATCGGAGAGCTGCTGGCACTGAAGGTGGACGATATCGATTTGGATCATAAGACCATTCGAATTGACGAGTCCTACACTCGCCTAAAGAACGAGGACATTTTTTCCTCGCCGAAGACGGAGAATTCCATCCGGAAGATCACAATCCATGACGAGCTGGTGGAGGTGCTTCGGGAATATATGTCCTGTATGTATAGGCCAAGATCGGGCTCGCGGCTCTTCCCAGAAAAGACGAAACGATTCTTTGAGCATGAAATGGAGCGTGGCATTGGGCGTTCCGGGGTAAAGAGAATAACTGTCCACTGCCTGCGTCATTCGCACGCTACGATGCTGCTGAATATGGGGATCAGTCCTCTGTCGGTTTCCAGACGCCTGGGACACGGGAAGGTCACAACCACGATTGAAACCTATTGTCATCCATCGGCTGATGCGCAGGAGAAGATTGCAGATGTATTGGGAAAGGCGAATCGAGGTGAATCCGATGGCGTGTGAGAGAAAAGCAAGGAAACGCCGCAACACAATAGCATTCTGGCTGAGCGATGAGGAGAAAAGGATCGTGGAGGCAAGGATTAAGCTGGCAGGGATTCCAAAGGGGGAGTACTACAGAGCGGCCGTGCTGGGTGAGCAGATTCATATCTCGGCCGGGACGTATCGATCCGATCGATTGGCAATGGTGCTGGAAGAGATTAGCAGAAAAATGGAAAGGGGTGATGCCTATGATTGCAGTGAGCTGCAGCAGATCCTGCAGGAATTATTGAAATTGCAGAAACGATAAAATCCTCTGCTGGTAACAGAGGATTTTACGCGAAAGACCCGCAAAGGAGCCTTTGATCGCTGAACGATGCAAAGTCAGTGTATCAAAGCTCCTGGGTACAAACAATAAAAAAGTGTACTTTCAGGAGGAAAGAATTTGAGTATTTTTGATGAAATCAAGGGCAGAGTAAGCGTCAGGGATGTGGCGTCCTACTACGGCCTTAAGATAAATCGGAATGGGATGGTATGCTGTCCCTTTCACGAGGATAAACATCCCAGTATGAAGACTGACCAACATCATTTCCACTGCTTTGGCTGCGGAGCACACGGCGATGCAATCGGATTCGTGGCGAAGCGCTTCGGAATCGGGCAATATGAAGCTGCCTGCAAGATCAATGAGGATCTTGGACTTGGACTTGCAGAGAAATCCGTTCTGACCAGCAGGGAGCGCGAGGAGATTGCGAATCGGCAGTCAGAGCATGCATGGATCACCGATGTCAAAAACAAGTTTCAGAAATGGAGACGCAGGCAGACGGATGATTTGCTGGAATGCGATCAGCTGATCGAACAATCCAAAGAGGCGGTGCTGAAGAATGCAGAACCTCACGTGGTCTATCTGCCCAATGGTCTTGTTTATATGATGCATGTCAAACCGATCATCGGCTATTGGCTGGATATCCTTTGCATGGGAACGGAGGAAGAGATCCGAGAATTCTTCCTGACAGATGGAAAGGAGGTGAGCCGTGTTGTCACAAATGTTAAGCGAGCAGGAGAAGCGATCCTGGGAAGAGACAGCAAGAGCGCTTGAGGAAAGACCGGCCTATTCGGTAGTTGACGTCAAGGAAATGCTCCAGACCAATGAGAAGGGCAAGATTTGTCAGAGCATTGACAACTGTATGACGGCACTTCAGTACGATCCTGCACTTGCCGGCGCCATCTGTCACAACGATCTCACGGGAAGAACGGAGATTACTAAAAACATTGGCTGGGGAACTCCTGCAGGGGGAATCCGCGATGTGGATGTTGATCAGATCGACTGGCTTCTGGAGCGGACGTACGGACTTAAGAATTATAAGATGATTGGAAAGGCACTCAATATCGTTGCCAGTCAGAATCATTTTCATCCTATCAAAAATTATCTTGAGCGTTTGGAATGGGATGGGATCAGCAGGATCGGAGATCTGCTTCCAAAATATCTGGGTGTAGAAAAATCAGAGTACGAAACGGAGGTCATGACGCTGCTGATGCAGGCAGCAATTCGCAGAATTTATGATCCGGGATGCAAATTTGAAATTATGGTCTGCCTCATCGGCGGGCAGGGAGCCGGAAAGTCAACGCTTTTCCGGCTCCTTGCAATCAAGGATGAATGGTTCTCGGACGATCTGCGAAGGCTTGACGATGATAATGTATACCGCAAGCTGCAGGGGCATTGGATCATTGAAATGCCGGAGATGCTGGCTGCAGTAAATGCCAGAACGGTGGAGGAAATCAAATCTTTCCTCAGCAAGCAGAAGGATAATTACAAGATTCCTTATGAGATGCACCCGGAGGATAGACCGAGGCAGTGCGTCTTTGTCGGAACCAGCAATACGCTCGACTTTCTTCCGCTGGATCGAACCGGGAATCGCAGATTTGCACCGATTACCGTAAATATGGATCGTGCTGAAAAGCATATCCTGGAAGATGAACGGGAATCCCGCGAGTATATCAGACAGGTCTGGGCAGAGATGATGGACTTCTATCGGAAAAACAGAAATTACAAGCTGAAGTTTTCCGGGAAGACAGCAGAATATCTGAAGGTCCTTCAGAAGGAGTACATGCCGGAAGACACGAATGTGGGAATCATTCAGGAATGGCTGGATCACTATGACGGTGATTATGTGTGCAGTCTGCAGATTTTCAAAGAGGCAATGAGCAAGGATATCGATCTCCCAAGACACTGGGATCTGCACGACATCAACAGCATCATGAACAACAGCATTGTCGGATGGGAAAAAGGGCCACAGCATAGATTCGAGGATTACGGCTCGCAAAGAAGCTGGAAGAGGTCATCAACTCGTTCGGAGTTTACACCGATCCCGGAGGGGGACAAGGTTCCTTTTGATTAGAAAAGAGAAAGTCTTTTGAAGGCTTGTTTACAAATTTCGTTTACAACCGATATGAAACAGAACTGTCAACGAGTCTGTTTACAGAAAAACGCAGTATTTATGCGGGCTGCGGCGGTTGTAAACGATGTAAACGGAATTTTTGGAAAAGACATTTCCAGCAGAAATTTGTAAACGAGCTCTGTAAACGGGCTCGTTATTTTGAGTTGAACCGTAGGTATGGATGTAATTTCGGTTGAGGCAGTCGGTGAGCAGCGCAGCGCTGTCGTGACGGCACGCGGCTGCCTGCCCTCCGCAGGAGTCCCTCGGAAGAGCGGCTTATGTTTTGATACGCAGTGTCAAAACTA
The DNA here is from genome assembly GCA_963588615.1 of Lachnospiraceae bacterium. Classification (GTDB taxonomy): domain Bacteria; phylum Bacillota; class Clostridia; order Lachnospirales; family Lachnospiraceae; genus CAG-791. The sequence continues at coordinate 4,177 of CAVAJA010000108.1, forward strand.
ATAAGGCGTTACTCTTGGAAGAGTAACAGAACTGCGCATGATGGAGGCTTTTACCCGATCGGAACCACATGCTGCCCTGCGAAAAAGAGAGGAGATTTTATTGGTAAAGACATTATCTTTTGTAAAAGGCAAGGGGAGTCTTCGGCATAACAACAGAGAGTTCATTGCCAGCAATATTGATGCAGATCGAATTTCCTGGAATGTGTGTTATTGTCAACAGCCTTTGAATGCAGCGTACGAGGAAATATTCGGTAGTGCAGTAGCGGAATACAATGCAAAGCAGAAACGAAACGATCGCAAGATCAACGATTATCTGACGAAGATCCGAAATTCTGGGAATAAAGAAAAACAGTTCTATGAGACTGTCGTCCAGATCGGCAAGAGTGATGATACCGGCGTCCTGAATGAGAACGGGAATCTATCGGAGGCAGCCAGGCAGGCCAGGGAAGTTCTGGATGAATATGCCAGAACGTTCCAAGAACGCAATCCAAATCTTATTCTGTTCAAAGCAGTACTTCACATGGATGAGGCGACTCCGCATCTGCATCTGGATTATATTCCTGTGGCGCACAGCTATAAGACCGGCTTGAAAACGCGAAACAGTCTCACAAAAGCGCTGCAGGAAATGGGAATCGCTCCGGCAGCTGCCAAGACGGACAATGAAACCATGCACTGGCAGGAACGGGAACGTGCCTATCTCATGGAATTGTGCCGGGACCGCGGAATTGAGATTGAAGTCCTGGGAGTGGATCGTGACAGTTATTCGATTCCGGAATATAAACAGGCGATGAGAGAGAAGGAGGCCGCCGAGGCGGAGATTGAAATTCTGAATGCGGAGAAGGCTGAGATCACTGAGACAGTGGCCGGAATGGACGCGGCCATTGAATCCGGCGAGAAGAAAATTACAGATCAGCAGGATCTCTTAAATGACATCAATGAACGTATTGCAGAAGCAGAGAAAAAGATAGATGCAAGATCCAGAATGCTCGACAAAATCATGGTGGCAGGAAAAACGGTGGAGAAGGAAATCGCTGCCATTCAGGAGAAGGTTTCCGTGACAGCTCCGCTCTTTGGCGGAGAATCTACCGTCAAGATTCCGAAGAAGACATTTGATGAGCTGATCGACCGATACAGAGCGGCAGGAACCTTTGAGAATCTGAGCAGGCGATACGAACGGACACTGGATTCCAAGCAGAAAAAGGTCGATGCGCTCACGGCAGAGCTTCAGAAATGGCAGGATAAATATCGGAGGTGTACAGAATTCCTCAAGGAGCACAAGCTGCTGGAGGCTTTCAAGGAGTTCATTCGGCCGAAAACGCTTCGGGAACAGCTCGCTGCGGGAAAAACAAGAACGCAGCGGCGGGAGGCGAAACGTGAAACGTGTACTGCGAAGGAGAAAAGAACGGATATTGCGATCTGATTGCCGTAATCTCTGCTATGATTTACAATTTCAGTTGGCGGGAAACTGTCAGAAAAGGGGATCGTGGTATGGGATTGATAGTATTGATTGTAATTATTGTGGCAATAAAATATATCAGCAAATCCAAGTATAACGAATTGGATATGGAAATTCGTTCGAGGCTGGGAATAAGGGACTGGAACGATATTCAGTATTATGATGACTACGAATCTGTAAAAAGTCGTCAGGCATTGGAAAAATATGATGAAATCAAATTCTTCAAAGAGAATAAAGAAATGTTAGAACAGGCTTCGGCTCGCTTGTCTAAAAAAGAAGCACTTTCTGAAGCTATAAAAGAAATAACAGGAGACGAAGCCTATAAGTCCCGTTGGGGCTATCAGAAACTGGTTAAAGAGAAATTGAGTACTGCTCAAAAAAATGCAGGGGCATATAGAGTTGCAGTTGATTATGTATCGTCGGCCGGTAACCATCTGGGAAGAAGGGGTCTTGTTATACGACGCTATGACATTGATAGATTGAGGAAAGATCCGTCACTGTTAATGAGCAAAGGGGAGTATAACAAATTTCTGAAGGAACAGGAAAAGGATGCTCTGGGCCAAAAACAACATAAATACTATGAAAAAGTTAACAAAATCATAGATCATGCGAACAAGAATAGAG